>CAYJMZ010000054.1:0-12885 GCA_964370995.1 uncultured Fimbriimonadaceae bacterium
ATCTTGCAGCGGTTGGGCCTGCTGGGCTTTGCGGCTGCGTCCGGGTACCCGGGGGCAGAACGGCTCCTGCTGGGCCTAAACGACCCTGGTCAGATTCTGGTTGCCAAGGCGACGGAAGGGGAGTTGCTGACGCCCCACGTCGGCCCTAGGGTCCCCTTTGCGGTGATCTTGTGCCGCTTCCACGACGTTCCCGAGACAGCGGCTCCAAGGTCGGTGTACGAGGATTTCCTGAAGGTCGGCAAGGGGGGCGTCGGCGACTACTACCACGACGTGTCCTTCGGCGCTGTGGATCTGTCCGATTCGAACGTGTTCGGCTGGTGGACGATGAAGTACGGCTACGTTGAGGACGGGACGCTCCGGCGCACGGCGTGGATGGACGAGGCGAGGCGTCTGGCGAAGGTCAACGGCGTCGACCTCACCCCCTACTACGGGGTCCTCGTCGTCCTGAACTCCTACGCCGACGACTCGGCCGTCATGGGGCGCCCCGACTTCGTGCTCGGTCGTGCGCCGAACTGGGGCCTGGGCGGCTGGGGCTACTGCGCGAAGTGCTTTGGGCTCGTATCGCCCGTTCGGGGGGGTGTCTGTCCGGAGGATGGGGGCGCCCATGACACGATCCGGAGCATGGAGTACCGGCTCGCGGCGGCGGACCCGAAGTTTCCCGGAGAACGGGGCTGGAGGAGCTGTTCGAAGTGCTCTTGTCTCGTCTTCGCGGCCGCGGGGGGAGGCGTCTGCGCGGCTGGAGGCCAGCACGACGCTGCGACCGGAGGAGGGTGCAGCATCGCCAAGAGTCCCACGGGCTTCTTGTCCCAAGACAACTGGAGGCGCTGCGCGAAGTGCCTGATGCTCTCCTTTGCCGGAGGGGACCTTGGCCAGTGCCCTGCCGGCGGGATTCACGACCACGCGGAAAGTGCGAACTACGCCCTGATGGGCCCGATCTACTACAACGACAACTTCAACAACTCGGTGGGCGCGCACGAGATGGGCCACGCCTTTGGGCTGCAGCACGCCCACTGTGCGGACATCGTTCCCGGCAGCAAACCTGGAAGCGACTACTGCAACCCGTGGGACCTGATGGGGCCCGCGGACGCCAACTTCGGCGGCTCGGCATACGGAAGGGCCGCTCAGAGTCTGTGCGCCGGCAATCTGGTCCGGCTGGGATGGGTGCCGAGGACCCGCATCGTAAACCTCTACCCCTCGGGTCTTGGGAAGCGCAAGGTGAATCTGGCCGCGCTCAGTCGCCCGGATGCGAAAGGGTCGCTGATGGCGCGAATCATCCTTCCAGATAGGATCATCTCCTTCGAGTACCGCCAGCGTGACAAGTGGGACAGAAACGTCCCCAGCAACGCGGTCGTGGTTCATGAAACGCGGTCGCTCTACTCGCTGTCCCAGAACAAATGGTGCCTGTGCAGCAAGTGCAAGGCGCTTGTGTTTTCGGGCTTCGAGGCGGGACGGTGTCCGGGGGGCGGAGGCCACGAGTTCTCCGCAAGCGCGGACTACGGGATCCTCTCCACGGTGACGGGCTTCACGGGCCAGAGCGGTTGGAAGTGGTGCAACAAGTGCCAGGGCCTCGCGTTCACCGGCAGCGGAGAGGGCCGCTGCGGTGCCGGGGGAGTCCACGACTACGCCCGCAGCGTCGAGTACAGCATGATCACCTCCCCGACAAGCATCGTCGGTCAGGCGGGATGGCGGTACTGCGCCAAGTGCAAGGGCATGATCTTCTCGGGAGCGGGACCGGGGAACTGCGCGACCGGCGGCCCCCACGACCTCTCCAAGAGCGGCGACTACACGATGATGGACTTCGGGTCGGCAGAACCCCTGTTGCGGATCGCGCTGAACGAGGGTGGGCGTTGGGCGGATTTGGCACGCGGCATCAGTGTGGTCGTGGACCGGATCGACCCCGCCACGTTCACCGCGACGATCAGCATCTAGACTGAGACAATGTCTGTGCTCCTCACACACAAGAACATGCGCTGGTTCGGTCCCGGCGATGGCGTGACGCTGCGGGATATCCGCCAGGCGGGATGCGAGGGGGTGGTGACGGCTCTGCATCAGGTGCCGATCGGCGAGGTGTGGGATGTGGCCGCGATCATGGAGCGCAAGGCCGTGATCGAGCAAGGCGGCATGGAGTGGAAGGTCGTGGAGAGCCTGCCGGTGCACGACGACATCAAGCGGCGGGCAGGCTGCCATCGACGCTGCATCGACAACTACCGAACGAGCCTGGAGAACCTGGCTCGGTGCGGGATCGCCGTCGTCACCTACAACTTCATGCCCGTGTTCGATTGGCTCCGCACCGATGTGGCGTGCCCGTTGCCCGACGGCAGCGTGACCCTGCGCTTGGAGCGGTCGCAACTGGCTGCGTTCGACCTGTTTGTGCTGAAGCGCCCGGGAGCCGAGCGGGAGTATGCGCCCGAGGCTGTTGAAGAGGCGCGGCGTGCCTTTGAAAGCATGCCGCCCGCGCGCAGGCGGCGCCTGCGCGACACGGTGCTGCTCGGCCTGCCGGGCAGCGACGAGCCCTTCACCCTGGCGGGCGTGCTGCGCGCCCTCGAATCGTACAAGGGGATCGGGGCAGAGCGGCTTCGCGAGAACCTGGGGTTGTTCTTGACGGACGTGGTTCCCGTCGCGGAACAGCACGGGGTCCGGTTGGCCATCCACCCCGACGATCCGCCGTTCCCGGTATTCGGTCTGCCCCGGATCGTGAGCACGGAAGGGGATCTTGCCTCGATTCTGGATGCGGCGCCTTCGCCCAGCAACGGCCTGTGCTTCTGCACCGGATCGCTCGGCTCAAGGCCCGACAACGACGTGTTGCGGATGCTGGAGCGGTTTGGCGACCAGGTCCACTTCCTCCACCTGCGCAACACCAAGTCAGACGGGAAGGGCGGTTTCCGCGAAGCGGGCCATTTGGAGGGGGATACCGACATGGTCGCGGTCATGGAAAGCGTGCTGAGAATCATGCGACGGCGGCAAGAGTCGATCCCCCTTAGGCCTGACCACGGCCTGCAGATGTTGGACGACCTGAAGAAGCGGACCTACCCGGGCTACTCCGCCATCGGGCGACTCAAGGGGCTGGCGGAACTGCGGGGTTTGGAGATGGGTCTGGCAAGGCGCGCAGGCTTCCTGGTCCCTGGCAATCCCGCGGGCGGTTAGCGGCGGGGAAGGTGGAACAACGGGCTTTGCGGGGAAAGGTGTTTTGATGGCAAGCAAGAGTGGCGTATGGGCGGCCGTGGTTTGGGTCCTCGCTCTTGGGGCCGCAGGGGGTATCTCGCCGGCGTTACAGGTACCTGTGGCAACGAAGGCCGTGATTCGGTATTCCACCGCCCCATGGGACGATGTCGCATACGAGCTGATCGTGCCTCTAAAGCCCCAAGGCAAGGCTTCCCACCCCGTCCTGAGGGTCGATCTGTGGGGGAACCCGGAGTTTGCGAAGCGGACCACCCTCCATTTCTCCAGAACGGGTGATCCCATGGTCGTTGGCCGCGCGTACTACCAGCCCATTCACAACGAGTCGCTGCCCGAGGGTCTTTCCGGCACGATCACCTTCGAATCGTTGAAGCAGGGCGCGACCGTGTCGGGCAAGTACGACCTGAGCGGCTCGAAGGGAAGGGTGTTTCGCGGGCGATTCGTGGCGAAGTGGGGAAACACGAAGTCCTGGCGCCGCGGCGGGTAGTGGGACCGTGACCGCGCGAGGGGGGTGCTCAGGCAAACTGTAGCCCCATGCGCCCCTTCAACGACCTCACCCTGAGCACAGAGCGGCTCCTCCTGCGACCCTTGCGGCAGTCCGACGCCGAGGCTCTGTACGCCATGTTCTCGGACCCGCTTGTCATGCGCTACTGGAGCAATCCCCCCTGGACTTCCCTGGACCAGGCGCGCGCATTCATCGAATCCGACATCTCCGCGATGGAAGCCGGCGAGTATCTTCGCCTGGGGATCGTGCGAAGGGAGGACGGCGCCCTGATCGGGCAATGCACCTTCTACCAGTTCTTGCAGCAGTGCCGCAGGGCCGAAATGGGCTACAGCCAAGTCGCCACGGCGTGGGGTCGCGGGTTCATGCACGAGGCTCTGGTGGCGCTGCTGCGCTTCGGCTTCGAGGAGCTTGGCCTGAATCGCGTCGAGGCCGACATTGACCCGCGCAACGCCGCCTCCGCACGGAGCCTCGAACGTCTGGGCTTCCAGAGGGAGGGCTTGCTGCGCGAGCGCTGGATCGTGGAGGGCGAGGTCTCGGACACCGCGCTTTACGGGCTTCTGCGCAGCGAGTGGGCCTCCAGAATCACGGCGCCGGGACCCTCCTGACGATGGACATCCGCTCTGCATGGTCGGCGGCGTTGCCCACGGTGGTGGCGAAGTTGGCGCGCCGGTGGTCGATAGCCGTAGGCCCGCCGTTTGCGGACGCGGGCAGCTGCTCCTGGGTGGCGCCTGCGACGCGCGCTGATGGTGGCCCGGCGGTGCTCAAGGTGGGTCTGCCCCACATGGAGGGCGAGCACGAAATCGCGGGGCTGAGGTTCTGGGCGGGAGATGGGGTGGTCCGGCTTCTCGAGGCGGACGAGGCGCTTGGGGCGATGCTCCTGGAGCGGTGCGAGCCGGGCACCAGTCTGCGCACGTTGCCTGAGTCTGAGCAGGACGTCGTGGTCGCGGGCCTTCTCCGGCGGCTTTGGCGCGAGCCCCCTGAGGCCACCCTCATCAGGGATTTGGCCGAGATGACCGCCTTCTGGAGCGGCCATACGCTCGCCGCCGAGGAGCAATGGCGCGATGCGGGCCGGGTCCGCGCGGGTCTGGCGCTGTTCGAGGAACTGCCCCGCAACGCGCCCGGCCGGGTGACGCTGGCCACCGACCTGCACGCCGGCAACGTGCTCCGGGCGCAGCGGGAGTCGTGGCTGGCGATCGACCCCAAGCCGTTCGTGGGAGATCCCGCCTACGACGCCACCCAGCACCTGCTGAACTGTGTCGACCGCCTTCGCACGGATCCGCTCGGCACGCTCCACCGCTTCGCCGACCTCCTCGAAGTCGATCGGGAGCGGGTCCGCCTCTGGCTCTTCGCCCGACTGGCCGCCGAGCCGCGCGACGACTGGGACGACGAAGCCTCGGCCCTCGCACGCAGGGTTGCGTGGTAGCGGTCCATCCGTGGCCGCGATCGTCTCGATTGCCGGTTCCAACCGTGTCAGACTGGGAAACCATGGTCGACGGAGGCGTGTCGGAGTCCGTGCGCGAAGAGGTGCGGACGCAACTTCGGCTAATCGAGGCGGAGAAGGGCGTCAAGGTGTTCTTCGCCTGCGAGTCCGGGAGCAGGGCCTGGGGGTTTCCGTCGGTCAACAGCGACTTCGACGTCCGGTTCCTCTACGCGCACCCCCGCGACTGGTACCTCTCCGTCGATTTCGAGGCGAAGCGCGATGTGATCGAGCGCCCCATCAGCGACATCCTCGACGTCAGCGGTTGGGACCTGCGAAAGGCCCTGCAGTTGTTCCGCAAGTCGAATCCGCCGCTTCTCGAGTGGCTGCAGTCGCCCATCGTGTATCTCGAAGAGGGGCCGGTGGCTAGTCGGCTTCGTGAACTGATTCCTACCTGCTACTCCCCCCGCGCGTCGCTCTACCACTACCTGCAGATGGCGCGGGGCAACCACCGGGACTACCTGCTGGGCGAAGTGGTGTGGGTTAAGAAGTACTTCTACGTGCTGCGGCCGCTGCTTGCGGTCAAGTGGATCGAGGCTGACCTTGGGCCGGTTCCCATGGAGTTCGAGGTACTGGTGGAGCGCACGGTGGAGTCGCCGGCTCTGGTCGCCGCGATCGGGGCTTTGGTTGCCGCCAAGCGTGCCGGCGAGGAGCTGGACAGGGGACCGCGCCTCGCCCCCATCAGCGCGTTCATCGAAGGCGAACTGGCTCGGCTTGAGCAGGCTCCGATCACGGTTCCCAAGGCGGAGAGCTCGGTAGAAGGCCTCAACGCGTGCTTCCGCTCCGCGCTGGACGAGTTGTGGGGCACGTGAGGGCAGAGGCTCAACACCATGCCGTCGGGTGCCCGCGCGCAACCTACTGTTCGTGGTCGTGGTGCTGATCCACGGCCTTCGGCGGTTGCTTCCACCCTACTGAAACCTTCCTGTGCCACCCAGCCGAGATCGTCTAGAATGGCTGGGGATATGTAATGAGATTGCCGATTATTCATGGCGTCATCGAGCGACGTATCTTGGCAAACTGCCAGGTGGACCCCGATGTATTGGCGAAGGTGTTGCCCGCGCCGTTTCGCCCAAAGGTGATCCATGGAGTGGGGGTTGCGGGCATCTGTCTCATCCGGCTGGCGCACATCAGGCCTGCGATTGTCGCCGCGCGAATCGGGTTGTCCTCAGAAAACGCGGCTCATCGCATCGCGGTCGAGTGGACGGACGACGGGGTGGTCCGCGAAGGGGTGTATGTTCCACGCCGCGACACGTCCTCCATGCTCAACACGCTGCTTGGCGGCAAGCTCTTTCCGGGGGTGTACCACCATGCGAGGTTCGACGTGGTGGAAGACGAAACCCACTTTCGGGTTGCCATGGACAGCGACGACGGGGTGGCCCACGTGGTTGTGGAGGGGAGGGTATGTGCGCAGTTGCCTTCAACTTCCGTGTTCGGCTCGTTGGAGGAGGCGTCGGTGTTCTTCGAGTCGGGCTCGGTGGGCTACTCCGCGGGGCGACGGCCCGGCGAGTTTGACCGGATGGAGTTGCGCAGCCTCAACTGGAAGGTCGAGCCGCTGGCGATCGAGAGGTTCGATTCGAGCTTCTTCGAGAACGAGAGCGTGTTTCCAACGGGCTCCCTGAAGCTTGACTGCGGGCTGCTGATGCGCGGAATACAGCACGAGTGGCATGGCCAGCCCGCGTTGTGTCATGCGGTCGGCGAGGCGTAGTCGGCGACTTGCAAGGGCTTTCCTGCATACTCAACACAAGAGGCGTTGGACGCACCGATTGGGCACGCGCGCGGGGGAGGTGCCGCCTGCGATGTACCTGCCCACCCATCCCAAGGCCCGTCTATCGGAAGCCGACCGCTGGCTTCTGAGCGTGTGGGCGCCCGGTGGAAGGCGGGGAGAATCGGACGACGACTGAATGGAAGGAGGGGACACCGATGGCCACCTATGTTGTAACCGGAGCGTTTGGATACTCGGGGAAGTACATCGCCCAGCGGCTGCTCGAGCAAGGGCACGCCGTTCGCACGCTCACCGATTCGACGCGTCGTGCCAACCCGTTTGGCGACCGCATCACCGTTTCCCCGTTCCATTTCGATGATCCGCCGGCTTTGATTGCTGCGCTTGCGGGCGCCGACACCCTCATCAACACGTACTGGGTCCGCTTCGATCATCTAGACTTCACGCACTCCCTCGCCGTCGAGAACACCCTCAAGCTGTTCGCGGCCGCCCGGGAGGCAGGGGTGGGGCGGGTGGTGCATGTCAGCATCACGAACCCCTCGGAAGATTCGCCCCTGCCCTATTTCAAAGGCAAGGCGCGCCTCGAACGCGGCTTGCGGGAATCGGGACTTCCGCACTCCATCCTCCGGCCGGCGGTGCTGTTCGGCCGCGAAGACATCCTGATCAACAACATCGCCTGGGCGCTGCGGCGGTTGCCCGTGTTCGGGGTGTTCGGTCGGGGGGATTATCGAATCCAACCGATTCACGTCGACGACTTCGCCGCCCTCGCCGTCAGCGAAAGCACGCAGACCGGCGATCGCGTGGTGGACGCCATCGGTCCGGAGACCTTCACCTTCCGCGGCTTGGTCGAGGAGATCGGGCGCATCATCGGCAAGCGCAGGCCCATCGTGTCGGTTCCCCCGGCCCTGGGCCTTCTCGCCGCCTCGGTGATCGGCCGTTTTGTCCACGACGTGTTTCTCACGCGCGAGGAGATCGACGGTCTCATGGCGGGACTTCTGTGCACCTCGTCCGCTCCTGCGGGGGAAACGAAGCTCACCGAGTGGGCGCGGGAGCACGCGCAAACCTTGGGCGTCCACTACGCCAGCGAGCTCGCCCGGCGACGCGACCGCCTGAAGTCCTACGAGGAACTGTGAGCACGCCTCCTGAGAGCGGATTCCGGCCAAGGTGGCTTCTGCGTCTCGCAGATTCCGGCAAAGGCCCCCGGCGGACCCCGGAATCGGCGGGACGCCGAAGCCACCCGCGCGGATTCCGGCCAAGGTGGCTTCTGCGTCTCGCAGATTCCGGCAAAGGCCCCCGGCGGACCCCGGAATCGGCGGGACGCCGAAGCCACCTTCTCAGATTCCGGCCAAGGTGGCTTCTGCGTCTCGCAGATTCCGGCAAAGGCCCCGGCGTGCCCCGGAATCGGCGGGACGCCGAAGCCACCTTCGCAGATTCCGGGCAAGGTGCCTTCTGCGTCTCGCAGATTCCGGCAAAAGCCCCGGCGGACCCCGGAATCGGCGGGACGCCGAAGCCACCCTGGCAGATTCCGGGCAAGGTGGCTTCTGCGTCTCGCAGATTCCGGCAAAGGCCCCGGCGGACCCCGGAATCGGCGGGACGCCGAAGCCACCTTGGGCGGACCGCGTGGGGTTACAATGGTCTCGTCGAGAGATCGCGAGGCGGCTCTTGGCGGCATGGAAGGAGGTTTGGGTGATGGAATGTGCGAATTGCAAGGCTCTGATGCAGCCACTTGGACAAGTCCCGATTCGCGTCGGGGGCACTTCCGGCGGATGGCATCTCCTGCTCGGCGAGTGGGCGGATATGACTGAGGGGGTCCTACCGCTCGACGTGTATCGGTGCTCGACCTGCAAGCGGGTGGAGTTCTTCGATGTCGATTTGAGCCTTCCGGGCCGCTAGGTTGGCTCGGAGTCACAGGCAGGGGTGCCTGTGCTACAGGGAGGGCTTCGGTTGAAGTGCATTCCGCGTATGGCGCTGACGAGTTTGGTGTGCGGTCTGATGGCGACCGTATGGCTCCGCGAGTTCGGGGACGGCTCTATCCGCGGGCCGTTCGTTGGCATGTTCCTGTCGCTGGTGCCTATCGGCGGCGCCGCCCAGTTCCTGACCAGCCGCGGGCCCATGAACCGGGTCCTACGCGTGTTGGCCGTTCCCGCGTTTTGCCTGGTCGGATTGATGCTGATGGGCTATTGGGTCAGCAGAGCGGGCGCGCATGTCGTGCCCCCGGTGCCCGAGTTTGTGGGGATTGCGGTTTCGGCGGGTGCGGTGTTTGCGGGGGCGCGCTCCTTGTGGCTTCGAGAGGGCGCTCCGGTCGTGGCGTTCGGCGGCGCTTTGCTGGGGCTGTTCGTGTTGGTGACTGCGTTCGTGGTGGACGTGGTTACGAACTCGCCGTATCATGCCGTGCGCCAGTATGCGGCTGCCTCGCAGAGGGGCGATGAGGCGTCCATGAGGGGCCTGCTGTCCACCGAGTCGCTCAAGGACATCGCCGAAACCTCTGCGCTGCCGTCACACCTCTCCGGTGTCGGGGGGCGCAACGCGCTCTTGTTGAAGATCACGATCGACGGGGATAGGGCGGTGGTGGATTGCCCCGTTCCCGACAGTTGGTCCCTGTTTGGAATGAAGGGGCATGGGGGAGAGGTCGAGTTGATTCGGGAAGGGAGTGAGTGGAAGGTGGATACGCATCGTCAGTGGATCGAGATGTTGAAGCGGTTTGGCGAGGAGTAGGGATGTGCCACGTTTCCGTAGTGATCCATGTGCGCTGGTCCTATCGGGCACCGGAGCAGCCTTGATCCCCGGATGCTCACGCAGAGGAAGCGGAGGTTCGCAGGGGCGTGCCAAAGTGAAGCATGTATTACATCGTGGAAACAGACAAGCCGTTCGCCGAGGCCGCTGATGACCTGGATGCGGCGGTGAAGCGGCATGGGTTTGGAGTGTTGCACGTGCACGATCTGGGGGGCACGCTGCGCAGCAAAGGCATCGCGTTTGCCGAGGAGTGCAAGGTCTTCGAGGTGTGCAATCCCGCGCAGGCGGCAAAGGTTTTGTCCACGGATATGCGCCTAAACATGGCGCTTCCTTGTCGGATCTCCGTGTTCACCGAGAAGGGCAAGACGAAGATCGGACTGATCAGACCCGAGCAGATGCTCTCCGCGCTCTCAAACGATCCCGCGCTGGCCCAGGTCGCCAGGGAGGTGGAGGAGCAGACGATCCTCATGGTCGACGAGGCGAAGTAGGGAGCCGAGACCGTTAGAAACCAACCCTGGCTCGGGGCCATTGTCTGGGGTAGGGTTCCCAGTACGAACGAATGGGGGGTGGAATTGAATTACCGACATCGAAACACAACTTTGGTTCTCGCAATCGTGTGCGGTCTCGTGTCCTTGCCTCTTCCGTGGCTGACCTACAAGGTTTCGTTGCCTAACGGTAGTCCTGTGTCGAGTGGGTTTTCGCTCTTCCAGGGTCTAGCGTTTGGTGAAACGGGCCTCAACGGTTCCTTGACGCTCATCGCAGAATTCCCATATTGGTTGCTCGTTGTAGCAGCCATCGCCGCAAGCGCGCTGCAATTGCTGCGGATTTCGCCCCACTTCGACGTATCGCCGGTCGTGGAAACCCTGGTGGCGATCCTGGCCGCAACGGGCATTGTGGCTGTCGCGATCGTTGGAGGCGAGCACACCATGCCTGGCATCGGGTGGTTATTTGGGCTCGCTGCGGCAATCTTGCCCCTCGTGTGTACCTTTTCTGCCCGAGGACCAAGAAACAACCCCCTCTAGCAGGCCTGGCACCCGTCTACGACACTCGTTCCTTGCCAAGGCCTCCACCCGTTCGGCGATCCGACTTGCCCCCAGTGCGTGCAGTGCCGCCGCGCCCCAGTTCCAATCCGGCGGCCCCTTCGGGAGGGTGACGGGGGCGTTGGTCTGCATCTGCACCACTTGGCGGAACAGGCGGACGTGCGCGACGTCTTCCGGGCGGGACCAGCAGGCGAGCACCTCGTCCAGGGAGCCGTACCTAAGCAGTAGGGAAGCCGCGGACTTGGGGCCGACGCCGCGGATGCCGGGGATCTTGTCGGACGCATCGCCGGCCAGCGCCTTGAAATCGGTCACCTGCCCCGGGAGCACCCCGAGGCGCCGGACGACCTCGATGGGGTCGATGCGGTCAAGCACCCGGGTGCCGCGCTTGGGGGCGAGCACCGTGATCGCGTCGGACACGAGTTGGTACGCGTCCCTGTCGGCGGTGTAGAGCAGGCAGGTGCCCCCTTGACGCACCTCGGCAAGGGCAGCGGAGGCCAGCAGGTCATCGGCCTCGTACCCGGCAGCCTTGCCCACGCCAAAACCGAACGCTTCGCAAACTGCGGGCAGGAGGCCGAGTTGGCGCACGATCGACGGCTCGAACACGCGGCCTGTCTGGTAGGGAGGCCACAACCCGTTTCGGTACGTGTCCACGCCCAACGTGTCCCACGCCACGAACACCGCACGGGGCCGCTCCTCGGTCCAAATCCGAAGCAGCATGCCGACCCAGCCGACGATCGCGTTGATGGGCTCGCCGTCTACGCCCACCACACTCTTGGGCGTCGAGTGGTACGCGCGGTGGGCGAGGTTGTCGCCGTCGACGATCAGCAGTGGTGTCGGCACGCGTATATCTTGGCGCATGGGGACCGGGATCGGCCAGGGCACTTTGGCGCTCAGCGTCCGGGTCAGGGCCGGAGGTATAAGGAGACCATGGGTGCCCCCGACATCGACGTGCCGACCGACGCGGCCGGTCTGGTTCACTACCAGGACGGCGCGGTGGTCAGCCAGACGCTGGTCAAGGGCAAGGCGGGCACCGTTACGCTGTTCGCCTTCGACGCGGGAGAGGGGCTCAGCGAGCACACTGCGCCCTTCGATGCGCTGATTTTCGCTCTCGACGGCCGGGCGACCGTCACGGTCGGTGGTAACGCGCACTCCATCGCCGCGGCACAAATCATTCGACTGCCCGCGAGCGTCCCCCATGCGGTCCAGGCTGAAGAGAAGTTCAAGATGATGCTGGTGATGATCCGGTCGCAGAACCCGTGAGCCCAACCGGTGCATCTTGATTTGTGACACTCAGCAACCTGTAGGGCTAAACAAATGCAGAAACAGGGCAATCATCTGATCGGCTCCAACAGCCCCTATCTGCTCGAGCACGTTCAGAACCCCGTGGACTGGTACCCGTGGTGCGACGAGGCGCTCGACAAGGCCCGTCGGGAGGACAAGCCCATCTTCCTTTCCGTGGGCTACTCGTCGTGCCACTGGTGCCATGTGATGGCGCGGGAGAGTTTCGAGGACCCCGATGTCGCCAAGTCCCTGAACGCGCACTTCGTGGCGATCAAGGTCGACCGCGAGGAGCGCCCCGACATCGACGATACGTACATGTTGGCGGTGCAGATGTTGACCGGGAGCGGCGGGTGGCCGATGTCGGTGATGCTTACGCCCGATCGCAAACCGTTCTTTGGCGCGACCTACATGCCGCGTTCCCATTTCCTGGACGTTCTCGAGCAGGTTGCCGACTTGTGGAAGCCCCAACGCACTGAGATCGACGCGAGTGCCGAGCGGCTCGTGGTGGCGATGCGCGGCGTCGCAAGCGCCGACTCTGCCGGAGCGTTCGATCCCGAGGCGGAGGATCGGGCGGTTGCGGAGCTCGCAAGGCGGTTTGATGCCGAGCGCGGAGGGTTCTCGCCGGCGCCCAAGTTCCCATCCGAGCCGCAGGTGCTGTTTCTGCTCGATCGGCATGCGCGTACGGGCGACCCCAAGGCGCTCGGAATGGCCGTCACAACCCTCGATCAAATCGCGCGCGGGGGCATTCGCGACCATCTCGGGGGCGGCTTCCACCGGTACTCGACCGACGGCGAGTGGCGGGTGCCGCACTTCGAGAAGATGCTGTACAACCAGGCGCAACTCGCGCTGGCGTACCTGCGGGCCGCGCGGCAAGCGGGTCGGCCCGACTTCCGTGATCCGGCACGCGAGACCCTCGAGTTTGCGTTGCGCGAGATGAGGGACCCCGCGGGCG
>CAYJMZ010000055.1:0-12802 GCA_964370995.1 uncultured Fimbriimonadaceae bacterium
GTGCAAGGCGGCGAGCAAGCTCGCGCACTCTAAAAACGGAGTGCCACTGAACCGGTAGCGGCCACGTTCAGATACAATGCTGACGACGTGCACGGCGGTGGATGGATCTCGGGCGGCAAGACCGACATGCGCCCCGAGGCGGCTTGGCTTGTGGAGAACGGGTTCGCAGCCGCCTGGCCATCCTGCGAACTTTACGCGCTCAGCGACGATGCGTGGACCCTCGTTCATGGCAAAATCGTGACGTTTTTGAAAGAGACCCTGAACCCATGACCTCCCACCGCAGCTACCCCCAGGACATCAACGACTACGTCGACCTCCGCAGCGACACCGTAACGCGGCCCACCAAGGAGATGTTCGAGGCCATGCAGAACGCGCCACTCGGCGACGACGTTCTCGGCGACGACCCCACGGTGATGCGGCTCGAGGAACTCGCGGCGGACATCAGCGGCAAGGAAGAGGCCGTGTTCGTGCCCAGCGGGACCATGAGCAACCAGATCGCCCTCGCCACGCACTGCCAACGCGGCGACGCCATCCTGGTCGAGGAAGAGGCGCATGTGCTCTACTACGAGGTCGGCGGGCCGGCAGTGATTGCGCAGGCGCTCACCTTCACGATCCCTTCCCGGCTGGGCGTGATGGACCCTCAGGAGATCGAGCGGAGAGTCACCACGCGCTCGATCCACACTCCCGGGACGACGCTCCTCTGTCTTGAGAACACCCACAACCGCGCGGGCGGCACCGTCGTGCCCGTCGAGATGATGGCCGCGTACCGCGAGGTCGCCGATCGGCACGGCCTGCGCGTGCACCTGGACGGGGCGCGGGCGTTCAACGCGGCCGCGGCGCTCAACGTGTCGCTCAAAGACCTTGTGTCGTATGTGGACACCGTGAGCCTGTGCCTGAGCAAGGGCCTTCGCTCGCCCGTTGGATCGGTCTTGTGCGGTCCCGCCGCCTTCATCCAGGAAGCGCGCGTGTGGCGCAAGCGCCTCGGAGGGGGCATGCGCCAAGCCGGGCTCCTCGCCGCATGCGGGATTGTCAGCCTCACGAAGATGATCGACCGCCTGCCAATGGACCACGCCCGCGCGCGCAAACTCGCCAACGAACTCGAGCGCGTCCAGTTCGTTCGGGTGGATCGCGACCGCGTACAGACCAACATGGTGCTCATCGAGGTCCAAGGCTCGGCCCCCGCGTGGGTCCAACACCTGCGTGAGCACCGAGTGCTCGCCCTGTCCCCCGCGCCAAACCGCCTGCGCCTGGTGCTGCACGCGGACATCGACGACCCCAAACTCAAGCGCGCCGTAGAGGCGTTCCACGCAGTGTCGAGCGAACTTGCGGCAGAGTGCTAGGGGTAGAGTGTTAAGTGTTAAGTGTTAAGACCGGATCCGGACTTAACACTCAACACTCAACACTCAACACTGCCCGAAGGGCTCACAGAAGGCGTGTGGGGTTCTCGAGGTAGGCGGCGACGGCGTTGACGAATTTGGCGCCGACGGCCCCGTCCACCACGCGGTGATCGAACGACGCCGCGATGTTCATGCGGTGCCGGATCTCCAGTTCTTCCTCCGCGTCGTCCACGACCACCACTTTGCGCCGCACCGAACTGACTGCGAGAATCGCCGCGTTGGGTTCGTTGATGATTGCGAGGAAGTTGTCCACGTTCAGCATTCCCATGTTCGAGATGCTGAAGGTGCTGCCGCTGACCTCGTCGGGCCCCAGGCGGTCCTCGCGAGCCCTTCCCACCGCGGCACGGATCGCCGCAGACAGTTGGCGCAGTCCCATCGTGTGCGCGTTCTTGACGACGGGCACGGTCAGGCCCTCGTCCACCGCGGCAGCCACGCCCAGGTGCACGGCGCCCTGCTCGAGGACCGACGCTCCCTGGAACACCGCGTTGACCACCGGCATCTCCTGAAGCGCCAACACGCACGCACGGGCCACGAAGTCGTTGATCGAGACCTTGTCCGCGCCCTCTTCCTCGAACTGCTCCTTAAGCGCGAGGATCTTCTCGACGTCGACCTCGAGGGTCACGTAGTAGTGGGGAACGGTTTGCTTGGAATGCGCGGTGCGCTCTGCGGTGATCCTGCGGAGGCGTCCGAGCGGGATCACGCGGTCTTCCGCCGTGGCCGCAACCGCCGTCACTGCCGCAGGTCGATTCTGCACGGCGGCGCGAACGTCCTGTTCAACCACACGCCCGCCTGGCCCCGAGCCTTGCACGCCCTCCAACGCAAGCCCGAGCTCCGCTGCGATCTTGCGCGCCAGGGGGCTGGCCTTGACCCGCCCGGCCTCCGAGATCGCAGCCGTCTCAGGGACCGCAGCAAGTGCCTCTGCTTTCGCTTCCACCGCGGGCGCCGGAGCCTCGACCGCCTGCCCTGCGCCCCAACCGGCGGGCAACGACTCGCCGTCTTTGAGAATCGCCGCGATCGGCTGTCCTACGGGCACAGTGTCGCCACCCTTGATGAGAAAGCCTCGAAGGGTGCCGGTGCCAGGGGACTCGAGTTCGAGCGTGGCCTTGTCGGTCTGGATCGTGCCGATCACCTCGCCGCTCTTGACCTTGTCGCCATCGGCGCGCAACCACTCGACGAGGGTGCCCACCTCCATTCCGTCGCCCATCTTGGGCATGATCACATCCGTCATTCTTCCTCTTGCGACTCCGGTTCCAGGTTACCTTTCGAGTCCGCCGCTGGTTCGGGTTCGGAGTCTGCCTCGCCGTCGAACGTGTACCGGTAAAGGGTACGCCCACCCTCGATGAGATGTTTATCGCGTCTCATCGCGCGCTCCCGAGCGCCAACGCCGCGCCGCCCAGGAGCCCGGCGTCTTCCAACTGCTCGGCGCGCTCGATCCGGGCGTCGGCGAACAACGAGGGAATGGCCACGTTGCGCGCCGCGGCGCGGGCGGGTCCGAAGAGCGGCTCGCCGACCTGGGCGATCTGCCCACCGATCGCCACGATGTCCGGCGCGAAGATGTTGATGCACACTCCGATCCCCACGCCCAGCGCCGTGCCGACCTCTGCCCACACCTCGAGCGCGAGTTCGTCGCCCTCGTGCGCGGCCTCGGCGAGAATCCGGGGGGTCACACGCGACCAGTCGCCCGCCACCGAATCCACCACCAACGACGAGCGCCCCCGCTTGAGTCGGTGAACGGCACGCCGAACGATTGCGTCGCGCTGGCAGTAAGCCTCCAATGCCCCATAGGATCCCGCGTTGCAGTCCAACCCGCCATGCTGGACAACGAGATGCCCGAGTTCCGCCCCGCCCTTGTTGCCGCCGACGAGCACCACGGGCCCGCGCACGTCCCCGACCAGCGAACTCGGTGCCATCACGACCCCGCCGCCGACTCCCGTGCCCAGCGTGAGCATCACCAAACACCGCGCGCTGTTGCGTCCGAGCCCGAACCGGTACTCGCCCAGCGCGGCCAGATTCGCATCGTTGTCCATCCGGACAGGCACACCCAGCGCAGCCTCGAGAGGCGCCTTGATGGGCACGTCCACCCAGTTCCTGAAGATGCCGTCGACGGTTCGGCCGAAGTTGGGCGCCCAACGGACCAGCCCGCGTTCGTCGTCGATGTGCCCGGGGAGGGCGAGGCCCACGGCCTGCACCGCCGCTCCGCACCCGTCGATCGCGCACCGCACAACCTCGACGATCGCGCCGACCGTGGCGTCGACGCCATCCTGGGCGCGCGAGGAGTTCTGGAACCGTTCACCCGCCGGCGATCCGTCGGAATGGAAGGCCCGCGCCCGCACGTTGGTCCCTCCCAGGTCAACCCCCACGACGCAGCTTCCACTCACCGGACGAGTGTAGCACCTGACCATCGACCCCTAAACACCGCGCCCATTTGAACCAAACCGCGTCTTCTTAGCGTAGGTAGTCTAAGGTTGTGTGCCACGAGGGCGCGGGAGGGTGGTTGTTTGGGCGAGCAAGTGATGGCGGCGGGACAGATCCAAGCTGCGGGAAACACGATGATCGACGCGGTCGAGCGGGTCATCCTCGGCAAGCGCGAGTCCGTGCGGCACGCGGTGCTGACCCTGCTGTGCAACGGCCACCTGCTGATCGAGGACATCCCCGGCGTGGGCAAGACGACCCTCGCCAAGGCCCTTGCAAGGACGATCGGAGGCGAGTTCCGGCGCGTTCAGTTCACCCCGGACCTTCTGCCGTCGGACGTCACGGGCTCCGCGGTGTACAACCAGCAGACGTCTCAATTCGAGTTCCGTCCCGGCCCCGTGTTCGGCAACATCGTGCTGGTTGACGAGATCAACCGGGCCACACCCAAGACCCAGTCCGCGCTCCTGGAGGCCATGGAGGAGCGCCAGGTCACCTCGGACGGCGTCACGCGCCCCCTTCCCGATCCGTTCTTCGTGATTGCCACGCAGAACACGGTGGAGATGACCGGCACGTACCCCCTACCGGAGGCGCAACTCGACCGCTTCTTTGCCCGCGTGTCCCTCGGCTACCCCTCGCGCGACAGCGAGGCCGCGATCCTAGACGCCCAGCAGAACGTACATCCGCTCGACCTGGTGACTCAGACGACGGACCTGCCGACGCTGCTGGCCCTGCAGGCCACCGTGCGCGACGTGTTCGTCCACGACGTGATCCGCGAGTACATCGTGGACATCATTCGGGCGACCCGAAGCAGCAACCAACTGCTCATGGGTGCGTCGCCGCGCGGCTCGATCTACCTGATGCGCGCGGCCCAGGCCCACGCCGGGCTCGACGGCCTCGACTACGTGCGCCCCGACGACGTGCAAACGATGGCGCCCCTCGTGCTGGGCCACCGCGTGCTGGGCCGGGCCGACTCGCGCGCCCACGGCATGGAGTCCACCGAGGCGATCGTCAAGATCGTCGAGACCGTGCCCGCTCCCGTTCCGGCACCGATGGCGTAGCGCATGGACAACATCACCGGGATCGCGCTGACGACTTCGGCCATGTTCCTCGTGGTCGTCGCGGTGATGCTCAACAACCCGGCGCTTTTCTACATGTCGACGGCGATGATTGCCACGATCGGCGCGTCGAGAATCCAGGCGTGGCTGTCCGTTCGGGGCCTGCGCTTCGAGCGGCTGGTTCCAGAGCTTGTGAAGGTGGGCGACCTCGTCACGGTCGAGATCACGGTGTGGAGCGAGCGACGCATGCGCCGGCCCCTGGTCACGGTCCTCGACAACCTCCCCGCCCGCCTCGTGCCGGTGGATCTGTCCCCCAGTCTTCCCATCGCGCCGGCCTTCGACATCCCCGTACACACGCAGTACCGGTTCCGCCCCGCCCGCCGCGGCGTGTTTCGCTGGAGCGGGGTGCGCGTCGCGGGCACCGATGCCTTGGGCCTTGTGACCATGGAGCGGACCTACCCCACGGGCCCCGCGGAGATGACCGTGCTTCCGATCCCGATCCCCGTTTCTCTGGAGCTCCCCTCATCGGCGGCGTGGGGTCTGTCCGCAACGGAGGGCAGCCGCGGCAAGGGTTCGGGGCTCGAGCCACGAGGCACGCGCGAATATGTGCCGGGGGACTCTTTGCGACACATCCACTGGCGATCGAGCGCACGCGCGAACACGCTGCTGGTCAAGGAGTTCGAGGCGGGCGTTCAGTCTTCGATTGCGATGCTGATGCAGCTCACCAGCGGCACGGACGTCGGCAACGGGGCGCACACCACGCTCGAGCTCATGTGCGGCCACGCAGCGCATCTGGCCGACCACCTGCTCCGCACCGGCGCGTCGGTCACCTTGCCCGCCTTGGAGGCCGCGCCCAAGCCGAACGTGGACGCCGACCGGCTATCGGAGCTGCTTCTCGCGCTCGCCCGTGCGGAGGCCAACCGGACCGAGACGTTGGGCGAGGAGCTGTTGAGCCACGCGAGGGGCATTGCCTCAGGCACCCTGATTCTGCTCGCGGTTTCCATTCAGGACCCCACGTTGGCCGACGCCGTTCGCCGAGTCGGCGGCTACGGGTGCTCGTGCGTCGCGCTGCTTTACGACGCCGACGGGTTCGTGCACAACCGTCGAGGCGCGCCCAGCTCGGTCGATCCCACCTTTGTGCGTGCGTTGCAGGCGGCGGGGGCCCGCACCGTGCGGATGCCCCTGGAGGGTCTCGGCATATGAGACCCGTGTGGGTGCGTCGGGGGGCCCGCCTCGGGGCGCTCGACTTCTTCCTGGCGGGCGTCGCGACGTCCGCCGCCGTGTTCGCGGCGGGGCAGGGCCTGGCGTCGCCCAAAACGAGCACGCTGTTCGTCGCGCTCGTTGCGCTCGGCACGAGCGTGTCGATGTTCGTGCACCGCACTTGGCGTCCCGAACGCCGCAGCGTGGTCGCCGGGATTCCCTATCCGGTGTCCCTGGTGCTCGCGGTCGCGCTGGCCGTTCAACTGAACCTGCTTCTTCCCGACGACGGCTTCCCGATTCAGCTGATCATGGGTGGTGCGTTGTGCTGGATGATGGTGTTCGGCAGCTTCACCGCGTGGCGCGACGGCTCGCTGCTGTTCCAGGTCGTGCCGGGCATCGCGATGTTCGGCATGGTGGGCACGTGGGACACGTACAAGGAGGCCCCGGTCACGTTCTTCGGGTTCCTGCTGTGCGTGGCCGCGCTGTTCGCACGGTCGCACGCTCGGCGTATGCTCGAGCAGGCCCGTGCGGCCGGGTTCCTCGGCCCGGTCGAGGATCCCAACGCAAACGAGTACACGATCATGCAGGAGGGTCCGTGGCGTTGGATGGCGGGCCCCGAGTGGGCGCTGGCCTCCGCGGCGATGGTCGTTCTTGTCAGCCTGATCGGCGCGCCGGTGCTTCAGGAATCCGTCAAGGGCATGGCGGGCGCGATGCGCGTCAACGTGCCGCTGCCCAAATCCAACAGCTCCAACTCGCCGTTCCCCTCGAGCCGACCCGGGAGCGTGGACGTGGGCCAGGGCCCGCGCGTGTTGGGCTCTGAGGTCGTGCTGAGGGCGAAACTCGACAGCCAGCGCTACTTGCGCTCGCAGATCTTCACGACCTACAACGGAACCGGTTGGGCCTCGGCGCCGATGCCGATCAACCACACGGACCCAGTGGGCGACGCGGTGCGGGAGATCCCACACCCGCGCGCCATCCGGTTCGAAATCGAGCTCGTCGGGGGCGCCCATTCGAGCGTTCCCGCCCCCGGCGTCGTCACCCAGATTTCGGGAATGCGGCGTGTCCACCAGCGTGCCGACGGCACCCTCGAACTCGACGGCACGGTGGTGCTCAGCCCCACGATCACCGGACGCGCGGTCGTGCCGGACAACGAGGGGTCGCTTGCGTCCGGCGGCAGGGCCGGGCTCTCGCCGGCGCAGTTCACCGGCGATTCGCTCCACGTCGACAACGTGCCCGCACGCGTGTTCCAATTCGCCCAGGAGGTGACCAAGGGCGCCAAGACCGACTACGACAAGGCCGTGGCGATCAAGCGCGCCATCGAGGGCCGATGCACGTACGACCTGTACGCCGAGGCGGTCCCCGGCGGCGCCGACGCGGTCGAGACGTTCCTGTTCCTGCAGCCCAGGGGCTATTGCGACCTGTTTGCGAGCACGATGGCGATCCTGGCGCGGTGCTCGGGCATCCCCGCCCGCTACGTCACCGGCTACTACCCGTTTGTGGACACCCTGGATGCGTTCGACCGTTTCAACGTGCGGGCGTCCGACGCGCACGCCTGGGCGGAACTGTACTTCGCGGACGTCGGGTGGGTGGCCTTCGACGCGACCGAGGGGGCCCAATCCGCCGAGGGCTCTCACCGCGGCGACGCGATCGCGGCCCGGTGGTACACGACCCCGCTTGGCATCGGCGCGATCGTGCTCGTGCTGGCGATCGGGGCGGCGGGAGCCTGGCTGCTGGGGGCAAGAGCACGCAACTTCGATCCCGAACGGCGCGATGCGGAGAGCGAGGCGTGCCGCACGTTCCTGCACGCGATCGAGCGCGCGACAGGCAAGCCCAGGCGCCCCGCGCAGTCGCCGCGGGCGTATATCGAGCAACTCGCGGCAGCGCTCGGCCCCCACGCCGGGCAAGCCCGAGAGCTCAACGCCGCCCTCGAGCGCGCGCTCTTCGGCCCGGAACGCCTGGACGAGCCGTCTTTGCAGGACCTGCAGACGCGCGTTGCCGCGTGGCGCAAGTCCCTCAAAGCCGCCAAGGGCCGCCCTGCGGCATAATCCGATCAACGCCGGCTCGCGGCGGGGAGAGCCACGATCGAGATCGACGCCGAAAAGGCCCTGAAACACACGACGGTGCTCCTCAGCGGAACCGAGGACGGACTGCGCGTGCGCGGCCTCCAGGCCCTTCTGAAGGCCGCCGACGCCGATGGCTCCCTCGAGATCGAGGCGATGGAGGGCGGCCTCGAGCACCCCGAAGCATGGATCGCGGCCGCCGGCACCGCACCGTTTCTGAGCGAGCGTCGCACGGTCGTGGTGCGCCACCTCCTCCGCGCCGGGACCGCGGACGACGCGTACCCGGACCTTGCGCGCGCGCTCACCGCTCTGCCGGAAACGGCGCTTCTGGTGCTGGTCGCCGACGAGGAGTCCGGCGACGATCGCAAGAACGCCCGCCTCCGCGCCACGTGGGACAAGGCCGTTCGAACGGCAAGCGGCTTTGTCGAAGAGTTCAAGGTCAACCCGAAAAGCCTTCGCGCCAGTCTGAAGGCCGAGGTGCTCAAACGCGGCAAGACGGTCACCGACCGCTCCATCGACGCGCTCCTCGAGATGACCGGCGAGAGCTCCAGCCGGGCGGTCGAGGAGCTCGAGAAGGTGCTGTTGTACGCCGGGGAGTCCGACGCGGTCACCGAGGCGCACATCCAGGCCGTGGTGATGCCGTCGCGCGAGTGGAACGTTTACCGAATGGTGGACGCGGCTTTGGCCGGCGACGTGGCCCGCTCGATGCACCAACTCAGGGTGCTTGTCGGCAGCAACGCCAAGGCCGAAGGGGCCGCGTTCCAGTTCCTGCTGCCCACCCTCACCCGGCAGCTTCGCCTCGTGTGGCAGGCGCGCCTGTGCGTCGACGCGCGCGTCGCCCCGGCCACCGCACCCGAGGCGGTCACCGCGCGCTTCCCCTCCACCCCCAACCTGCAGAAGATGCAACCGTGGTCGCAGGATCAGGCGATGCGCCTCGCGCGCAAGCTCACCCTAGGCCAGCTCGCCCTCGCCCTAAGGTCCGCCAGCGACGCCGACGCACGACTCAAAGGGCTGCTGCCCTCCTTCAGCGCAATGGAAACCCTCGAGCGGATGCTGCTGGAGATCACGGAAGCCGTAGCCCCCGCCACCCGCTGATCCGAAAAGGTGGCTTCGGCGTCTCGCCGATTCCGACTCCGGTCAAGGTGGACGAGGGCGCAGTCAAACGCGCAGCCTGCGTCGATGGCCGTGCACGAAGACCCCTCGGCGAAAGCACCCCCGACACGAGGGTGGCACCGGTTGCGTCGGCCTTCTTCAGCACCCTGCTAAGCTTCGACGGTTTCGTCCGCCTCGGCGTCCTCTTCGGCAGCTGCGGGAGCCTCGGCCTCGGGCGGGGCCTCTGCCGCGGGCGCCTCGACCTTGACCTCGGCATCGGGGTTGAACACTTCGAGAGCAACGGCGGTGTTCAGTTGGCGGTGCAGGTCGACTTCGACGCTGTACCTGCCCAACTGCTTGATGGGCGCCATCAGCCCGATCTGCTTCCGTTCCAAGCGCACACCAAGTTGGGCTTCTACCGCATCGGCGATGTCCTGCGAGGTCACCGCACCAAACAAGCGCGTGTTCTCGCCGGCGACCTTGCCAGGGATCCGCAACGCCTTGCCGTGCAGCTCGTCGTGAAGCAGCTGCGCGTTGGTGAGCGTCGTAGCATCCTCGGACGCCATCTTCTTCCGGCGGCGCTCCAAGATCTGCATCTGGGCCTTGTCGGCGAACAGGGCCATCCCGCGCGGGAACAGGTAGTTCCGCGCAAAGCCGTGCGCCACGTTCACCACGTGGCCTTCTTTGCCGACTTTCGGCACCGTCTGAGTCAAGATCACCTTCATCGAAAACCCTCTTTATTTCCGGATACCGATCCCGATCATAGGTGCATTGTCGTTGAACAACCGGTCGACACCGAACCACCCGACGAGGCCATTTCCGAATTCGTAGCGTCCACGCAAATCAAGACGGAGCTTGTTGATATCGAACAAATCTCCCACCACAAACCAGCGCGGCGCGACGCGATAGTCTACCCCAACGCCCGGCTTGCTGGCGTAGATCCCGTAGCGGAATTCACTGCCCGGGGCGAAGCCCTTTCCGAGCTGCAGGTTGAGCTTGTTGCTCTCGAACGCGTCGAACACCCCGAAGTGCACGGACGAGTCGCCGAACGGCTTGCCGAGGGTCATGTTCACGTCGGTTCGCCACTTGTTCGGCCGGGACTCCCGGAGCAGGTCCATGCGAACGTCGAGCGGCTTCACACCACCGGTTCCCGGAACGCGCCCCACGAGCTCCTGAAGCTGTTTGAGCAGCTTGCCGGCATCGTCCGCGAGCCCACTGGCCTTGTCGGCGATCTCGATGGCCCGCTGGCTGACGATCACCCCGTTCTTCGCCATCTCCTCGGCGCTCACGGCGATGCGCGTGCCCGAGTCGGTCATCTTTTGCACGTTCGCCAGGGAGTCGCGCAGGGGCCCCTTGAGCGATGGGTCAGTCACGAACGCGTTGAGCTCTCCCACGAGCGTGTCGGTCTTCTTGCTGGTGCTCTCGAGGTTCGCGATCACGGCCTTGAGCTGCGCCTGCATGGTCTCATCGGACGCGAGTTTCGCCACGATCTCGGCACTCTTGCGCACATCCGCCATGGCCAGGGCCGCATCGTTCATCGCACGCTGGATCGTCGCGCGGTTGTCCGCCAACAAAGCTTGCGTCCCAGTGGCGATGCCTGCAAACTTCTCCATGGTCTTGTTCCCGGTCTCCATGAGCGACACGAGCGAGCCCCGCAGCTCGGTGTCCTCGATCAACTTGCGGGTCGCGGCGAGGGTGGCGTTGAGCTCCTTGACGGTTTGCTTGCTGTCGGGCAGGATCCCGTCGAGGGCGGACCTGCGCATGCCCACCAGAGTGCCGCCAGGCCCAATGCGCCCTTCGACCTTCGCGGGCGGCACCAGCAGGATCGGGTTGTCGCCAAAGCCGATCAGGGACGTCGGAAGGTTCGCGACGGTCCCCTCGGGGATCACCGTGCCCTTGTCGATGCGCAGGGCGAGCCGTGCAAGAGACGGCCCCACGAGCACGACGGACTCCACCTCGCCCACCCGCACCCCCGCCATCAGCACGCGCGTGCCCGGCGTCACCCCGCCGGCGTCCGCGAACTCGGCGAAGTACGCCTCAGTTTCCTTGGAGAACAGGCTCTTCCCCAGCACCGCGTAGGCCCCGAACAGGAGCCCGACGAACACCACGACGAGAATCCCAACCTTGGCCGCCGCTTGCATGCCCGTAGTTTAGCGGAGAACGGGAATCGGGGATCGGGCTCTGGCTCCTATCAGTCCTATCAGTCCTATCAGTCCTATCAGTCCTATGGGTCCTATGAGCCCATGCCCCAGCAGGACAACCCCGACCCATGGCGAACCTCTCACCATGTGGCAACGCTTCACGGAACGCGCTCGGAAAGCGGTGTTCTACGCCCAGGAAGAGGCTCAGAAGTTCGGCGAAGGCTACGTGTCGACCGAACATCTGCTTCTCGGTCTCGTGCGGGAGGATGGTTCCGTTGCAACGCGGGTCTTGGAGGGGCTCGGCGTGAATCCCAATGAGATTCGGGCCGAGGTTGAGAAGCAACTCCTAAGGGGGGACAGGCGGCCAGATCAGGATACGACCCTGACCCCGCGGGCCAAGAGAGTCATCGACTTGGCCTACGACGAGGCGCGGAATCTCAACAACAACTACATCGGGACCGAGCACCTGCTCCTCGGACTGATCCGTGAAGGCGACGGTCTGTCGGGCCGGGTGATGGCGAAGATGGGGCTGGAGCTCGAGCACGTTAGACGCGCGGTCATTGCGATTCAGTACGCGGAGTGGGGGGGGGCAGCGATCGGCACCGTCTTCGACGCGAGTCGGCCCGAACCCGAATGGGCCAAGTACAGCGAAGCAGCCATCCAGATCGTGGTCAACGCGGCGGCCTCTGCTCTGCGGCGCAACCAGGGCCTCGTGTTCCCCGCCCACTTGATGGAATCGCTCCTGGAGTCCGACATCCCCTTGACCGATCTGCTCGCGAGCATGGGGATCGACGCGAACGCCCTGATGGAGGCGGTCACCAAGGGCCTGGACGAAGCGCCGACCGCCACGCGACTCGACCTGGGTCTCGCCACGCGCACCCGAAACGCACTGCACGCAGCATGGGGAGAAAGGCTCGCCCTAGGCGCCGAGTCCGTCGAGCCCCAGCACCTGCTGCTCGGCCTGGCCGTGTCCGAGTGCCTGAGCGACATCGGGTTCGCCGCAGACACCGAGGCCGGCCGGCAACACCTCCGGGGGGCCTGACGGGGTTCGCGGTGGCCCCGAGCTTCCGTTCCAAGCCGTCCGGAACCCAGGCTGGGAGCCTAGGCTACGAAGAGCCCAATCCCCAGTCCCCATACTTTTGCCCCTGACGGTCGAGCCCGGACGGACCGACACTTAGGCTTGCCTGGCCATTGTGTCAGGTACTCTGAGCCGGCTCTGAAGCCGGGGCCTTGACTCCGCGTCTAACCTGACGGGACCGCAGATTTCTCAATCGGCGTAGAACCCAAAAGAGGTCGGCGCAGTCATAGGACCAAGGCCGGAGTCGGCTAAAGCGAGTGTCGAGATATGTGGCAGCGATTCACAGAACGCGCAAGAAAAGTAGTGTTCTACGCCCAGGAAGAGGCGCAGAAATTCGGCGAGGGCTATGTGTCCACCGAGCATCTTC
>CAYJMZ010000056.1:0-12770 GCA_964370995.1 uncultured Fimbriimonadaceae bacterium
AGGCGGGGGGGGGCCTGGCGGCCGCGGCGTTCCGCAGCGTAGGGGGCTTGTTCATGGGCGTGGAGTTGCTGGGGTCACGAGCGTCCCGGCGCTCAGCGACGCGTTCCCCATCACCCGCCAGGCGCTCGCCAAGCACCTCGCCACCCTCGGCGGCGCCGGCCTGGTGGAGCGGCTCGCGCCCGAGTCGGGGCGCGAGGTGCGCTACCGGCTGCGGCCCGGCGCCCGCCACCCCACCCCCCACTATGACGGTGCCCGGCTGTCTGGCAACCGGGCGCGGGACTCCAACCTATCCGGAGCCCTGGCGAGGATGCGCTGCCCAGGCTAAACTCTGGGCTCTCATGCCCCTAGTCTCCGTGTTCATGGACGTCGAGGATCCGATCAACCCGTTGGCGGACGACGCGGTGTTGGATCTGGTGCGCGAGTTCGACGAGGCTGAGGTGAGAGGTTCGTTCTGCATCACCGGCGAAAAGTGCCGGGTGCTTGCCGATCGGGGGCGGGAGGACGTGGTGGATGCGCTTCGCCCGCACTGCCTGGGGCTGCATACCGACACGCACTCGCGCCACCCGACGACGATGGAGCTGCTCGCCGAGTTGCCCTTTGAGGAGGGGTGCGAGGCGGCGTTTGAGGCTGAGCGCAGAGGGTTCGAGTCCTTTCAAGGCCTGTTCGGACGCGCGCCGTCGTTTTGGGGCGGGGCGGGCAACACTTGGTCGCCGGAGATCACGGACGCCCTCAAGCGGCTTGGGATTCCGGCGTACTCCTATGCGCTAACGCAGGTGCCGGGCGAGCGCGTGCATCGGTTCAACGGAGTGGCAGCGTTCCCCCAGCACCTGTCGGTGTCCGAGTCGGAATGGGCGGACGATGCGTTGGCTTCTGCCGCCTCGGCGCGCGTATTCGAGGCGTTGAAAGGGCGCATGAGGTGGACCGGCATCTTCGTCGGCCACCCCACGAGGTTTCGGTACCCGAGCTTCTGGGACGGCGCGTTCTTTGCGGGCCAGACCCCGTCCGAGGTCATCAAGCCTTTGCAGCCGGTTTGCGACGAGATGTACGAGCGGGCGCGGGGCAACCTGCTGTCGTTTCTTTGCCGGCTGCGCTCGGAGGCGTCGGTGGTGGGTCTGAACGAGGCGATGCCCGAGGGCTTCCGGCTGGCGGACGAGTCCGAGAGGGGGTTCTTCCGCGAGCAGACCGCGCGCACGCTGCACGCCGCCGCCGGTTGGCCGGTGCACCGGACGGACCTTTGCGCGGATCGAATCGTGGAGAAGACCCTCGCACTCGCCCACACGCTCGAGGTTTAGTGGCGCGGACGTCCCGTCTGCGATCCAAGCCCCGGACCCCTCACGCCAACCCCTTTGGAGTGCGCGAGCAAGGAGGGTGTTGCTTGGGGTCGAGAGAATCCCGTGCCACCCCCGTGTCGGGGGTGCGCCAAGTTCGAGAGCACGGCCCGAAATGCCACGGCACGGCTTGGGACGAACCCAATGCAACACCCTCCTTGCTCGCCGCCATTCACCTAAGCGACTTGTCGGCGGGTCCGCTTCCAACTAGCGGCAAGCCGCTCGAATGCAAGGCGACGAGCAAGCTCGCGCACTCCCAAAGGGGCGGCCGACCGCAATGCCGCCATTTCTCCGACCCGCCTGGGCGGGGCATTCGTCCTATCCGTGGGAGGAAGATCATGTTGCATGCATTCCTGTTTGCTGGCCTCTTGGTGCAGGGTGGGGCGGTGGCCGCGCCGGTCGAGGTCAAGACCCGCGTGGTGTCCGCTTCGGTGTTCAAACCGGGGGTGGCCCTAATCGTTAGGGAGGCTAACGTTCCGAAGGGAAAGGGCCGGTACAAGCTCGACGTGCTGCCAGACATCCTCGAGGGCAGCTTCTGGTACAGCGCTGCCGACGGTGTCGTGGTCGGCGACGTGGAGACGAAACTGCGCTTCGGCGAGACCGCGATGAAGGTACAGGCAAAGTCCATCGCGGAGTACCTCATGGCCAGCGAGGGCAAGCCCGTGCGCATGACCGTCAACGGGCCCAAGGGCGACCCGCAGTCCCTGTCGGGCACACTCCTCAGCGCCACCAGTGGGCTGGTCACCGTGCGCCTGTCGAACGGGAACATCCGAAGCGTTCAGATGGGCCAGGTGGTGGAGCTCGACACCTCGCGGCTCAACAAGACCTACGAGCGCAAGATCCCGACCGTCGTTCAGGAGATCCTGTTCGATGCCGAGGCGTCTCGCGCATCGACGGTGCGGTTCATGGCCCTCGAAAACACCGCGGCGTGGAGCGGCAGCTACCTCGTCGTGCTCGATGGGCCCAAGACTGCGGAGGTCACCGCGAAGGCGCAGCTGGTGGTCGGTCCCCTGACGCTCGAAAACACCGACGTGCAGGTGCTCGCGGGTCTGCCCGCATTGCCCAAGACCCCCAAATTCGACCTCGTCGCGGGTTTCGGCAGCATGGTGGCCTGGTTGCGCGGCAGCCAGGAGAGCTACCGCGCCTACCGGCCGAATCGCGACCCCTACTCGCAGATCGCGTCGGTGGTGCAGGATGCTCAGAACCGGGCTCGGATGACGGGTTCGGACCCGTACTACTACGGAGGTTACGGAGGCGGTGGCTTCGGGGGCGGCGGTGGCTTCGGCGGCGGCCAGGGGGCCTATATTGGCGGCGGCGCCGGGGACATCGATTCGAACTACGGCGGGAGTCGGCCCTCGGGCGGGCCCAGCGAGGAGGCTGCTGCTGCGGTGGACCGGGTCGAGGACCTGTTCTCCTACGCCCTTGGCAGGGTCACGATGGCCCCCGGCGATCGCCTCACACGCCAGTTCCTCAAGGAGACTGCGACGTACGAGCGACTGTACCGCTGGGAGATCGCGATGAAACAGGTGCAGTACCAGAACCCCACCGAACGGAGCCGGGTGCTGAAGATCCTGCGCCTGTCCAATCGAGGGAAGAACCCCTGGACCGGCGGTCTCGCCCTGGTGATGAAGGACGGCAGCCCCCTGGCGCAAACCGAGATGCCCTACGCCGCAGCCGGTCAGGACGCGAACCTAGAGCTCGGAGAGGTGCAGGACGTCCCGGTGACCAAGGAGGCCAAGGAAATCAAGCGCGAGCAGGTCCAGATGTACAACCGGACGTACGCGCTGATCACCGTGGAGACCCACCTGACGGTCGAGAACACGCGCACCGAGGAGTTCACCATCGAGGTCCGCCACGACGTCTCGGGCGAGATTCTGGAGGCGCCCCTGGCCGAGGTCACGACCTTGGGAACTGCCCTGAGTGCGGTCAACAAGAACTCCCGCGTGCAGTGGACGATCACGTTGAAGCCGGGGGAGAAGCGGGAGTTGGTGTACAAGCACAAGACGCTGGTGTAGGGAGAGGATTCGAGGATTCGAGGACTGGAGGATTGAAGCCCTTTCACCAACCGACATTTCATTGGTATTGCTGCTATCCTGACATTCACCATGGCAAGTTCACGGGTCGTTTCCGGGCTGCTGATGGGAGTTCTCCTAGCCGGCTGCGGCGGGAAAGGCGTCCAACTCCCTGCAATCCCGCCAGGGTTCTATCGGGGAACCATTACGTTTGAAGACGTCCCAGGTTTGGTGCCCGGCACCGCGCCCATCGCAGCCGACGTTCAGGCTAACGGCGATTTCAACGCGTACGCAGTCTCGGCAACCGTTTTGGCCGACATCGTCAAGCAAGGCTCGTCCGGCACCATAGTGTTCAACAATCTGTATCAAGAAGCGACTATTCAAGTGAGTCCCTTCCAAAATGCAGTTACCTTTACCGTGAGGAACGGTTTCGTGCTTCTTGCCACGGGCACGTTGGCAAGGAGCGATCTGCCCACGTACGGGAGTGCCACCCTCCTGCCGCCTAGCGGCAGTTACCATGGAGAGATCCTCGTGGTGTCGAATGGGCACATGAGGGGCTTTGGCACGGTTGTGGCGACGATCGACGAGTCCAGAAGTTTTGTAGCGAGCATCCGTGGAGGTGGCGCTTGGATCAATGGCGGGCTATGCGTGGCCACCATTCAGCCCGACGGAGTCGTTGAAAACGCCTTCCTTGTCATGGGAGGAGGGCAGATCATTAACCAGAGTCCACCTACGTCGTACACGTTTGACGGTTCGACGCTGGTGCTGCGGTATGACCAAATTGCCCTCGAGCCAGGGAGTTGCTGGCTCATCATGACCCGCGTTGAGCCTTGAGGGCAAGATCGGCTGGGCACACCGCAACCGGGACGGTCGCGGCTACCGGGCGGCAGGCTCTACCGGCAGCCGCTCCATCTCGAACGCCTTCTCCTCGTGGGCCAGCAGGATCATCGCCAGCACCAGCAGCGCCTGCTGGTAGCTGGTGCCGGGCAGCAGGCCGGCGATCAGCAGGAAGATCAGGGCCGCTCCGACGGAAAACGCCTCGGGGTCGAGCAGGCAAGCGAACGCCGTGGTGGCGAAGAAGAACGTGCTGAACACGTACATCCACAACGGGAGGAACAGCGTCAGACCCGTCGCCGAGGTGACCGCCGCCGCCGCGGACGAACCTCCGAGCCCGAAGAACAGCGCGAGCCCGAGCGATGAGGCCAGGCCCCCGTAGAGCGCCAGCCGGTTGTTCTCGAGGCGCCGCCAGCCCCACGTCGCGAACGCGAAGAACCCTGCCACCACGTAAAGCACCTCGCCAAACGCCAGCGTCCCAGGCCCACCTGGCGCCACCAGGGACGTCGGCGCGATCACCGCAGGCGTCAAGGCGTACGTGAACGCGCACACGTACGCCAGCAGCAACGGCCCCACCGCGCACCGCCGTGCGCTCGAACCGGGGCGCAACAGCGCGACGAGCCCGATCACCAGTGTGAGCGCTGCGCTGATTGCCCCGAACGTGGGGGGAACCCACGGCCCGATCGCACTCGCCCATGGCAACACCGCGCCCAGAAGCACGTAGGCCACGAGCACGAAGCTCCAGCCCGTGCGCCACCGCACCGGGGTCAACGCGAACGCCAGCAGCGCCACGAACGCGAGAACCGACGCGAAGTCGAGGCACGCTGCGCCGAACGCCGAAAGCGCCCCGCTGGAAGCCGCGCCACCCGCAATCGTGCCCTGAAACCGCATCGCGCCCACGAATCGCAACAGCGCGAACTCGAGAACCCCCGCGACCGCCAAGGCGACCAGCACGGGCCGCAGCGGGTGGGGCGCGGAGCGGGAAGCGATCATCGGCCCATCCCTCCCCCAGGCATCACGCGCGCAACGCGCACCGCGTTGGCCGCCACCGGCACGTCGGCGTAGATCGGAATGGACGTCGACACCGCAGGCGCCGTGCCGCGGTCCCCAAACCCCCCATCCCACAGCGCGACCGAAAACGTCGATCGGTTGCGGTCAAACACGGGCGCAGGATCCCCCGGCGGGGCCAGCGGTCGGGCGAACAGCACACGCCATCGCCCGTCGTACCAGATGCCCTTGGCCGTGAGCTGGGGGTCCGGGTGCGGGCGCAGCGCGGAGCCGCGCCTGGCGATCAGCACCTCCGCCGCGCCCAGCCTCGACTCCCGCGCGTTCTCGTTGCCGGCCGCTCGGGCGGGGTAGTAGAGCAGGTCGTCCTCGAACGGGTACACGTCCGCGATTTCGACCGGCGTGCGGTCGCCTACCACCGACGCGTTTGCGGTCTCCACCGCGCGCTGCCAGTGCGAGTTCCAATGCCACAGCGCCACCGAGCCCCCGCTCCCCGCCAACTCGTAGGACGGTTCGGGCTCCACCTTGCCGGCGGCAAACGCGAGTTGGGCCGCGTCGCGCAGAGTCTCCCCTTGCTCGATGTTGCCGGCCGGACCCTTGAAGCTCATGTCTGGCGACGCGTCTGGCCACTCGAGCAGCACGTAGAGCCGCTCGCCGTCGCTCAGCCCGCGCACCGTCGCGGTCCGCACCATTCCCAGCCCCGCAGAACTCAGCGCCACGCGCACCCCGCTAGCGTCGTCCCACACCTTCGACATCGGGTCGGACGCCGCGGCGGTGTCGGCCTTCCGCGCGACGATCGCCGCGCCCGCAGCGACGCTGAGGCGCGTGTGGGTCGCGTTCAGCACGAGCGCTGCGATAAGAGACAAGGCGATCAGCACCGATCCGTTGCGGTTCATCTCAAACCCCCTCTCCCGTAGCGCCAACCCCAGCGCCCAGCACGCCCTTCATGTACGACAGATACTCCGCCGTGGCGAACTCGGGGCAATCGTCGCTCTCGTCCTCCTCCTCCTTCTGCATCAGTAGCGGGAGCATCTTGGGAGGGCCTGTGACCTCCTTCACCGAGGCCCCCAGCTCCGAGAACTCCGCGCCGGCAAACTCCCTTGCCAGTCCCGCGAGGGCCCCGAACACGCCCTCCCCGGCCTTGGCCACCACAAACAGCGCGAAGGTCCGTATCCACACCCCCAGGTGCCGCTCCAAGAACTCGCGCTGGGTGTCCCGAGCGGCCGCCAGACGCCGCGTGCGCCCGCGAAACGCCGCGTAGGCCTCTTTCTGGGCCAGGAACGCCATGAATTCGAGCTCCACCGAGATGTGGTCCGCCCGCTCTTTCCCGGGCTCCACCCCGTGCGCCCGGTAGAACCCGTTGAGGTTCGCTAGCTTCTGAGCCTGCTGGAACAGGTGCGTCGCCGTGTAGGCGGTTTCTGAGGGGTTGCAGTCCGTGGACGTCACGTGCGTGAACACAAACAGGCTCTCTGTCTCGAACTCCTCGAAACTCAACCCCTTGGCTGCCTGGTCCACGGCAGAAAGCGACTGGAGCGTGGGCGCGTCGAGACCCTCGTGCGACGAGCGCAGCGCATCGAGCTCCTCGTGCAGCGCGGCCACGGTCTCCGGCGTGGGATACCGGAAGCCCAGGGCCAGCGCCAGGTACACGCGGCTGCGGGCAACCGCGCGCTTCGTGCGATCCTGCTTCGAGGCGTCGTCTGGGCGTGTGGTGGTGCTCATATCGAGTTCAGGTACTTGGCGTCCCGCTCGAACGTCGGCTCCATGACGCTGATCCGGATCGCCTCTTTGTCGTTCTTGTCGTATCCCACGACGGTGTCGTCGAACAGCTCCAGTGTCTTGCCGTTCACGTTGGCCTCGCCGACCTTTTTGCCCTCGATCACCTCGAAGCGGAAGATGATCTTGCGCGTGGCTCGGAACAGCTGGAGCACGGCGAGCAACTTGCGCGAAGGCATCGTGTACGCGTCGATCGCGTGGTCCACACCCGGCCCGAACATCTGGTGCAGGTACGGCCGAGGCACCCACCTGGGCGGGATGTAGTAGATGTTGGGCTCGGTGCCGAACTGGGGATACAAGGGCAGCCCCACCTTCTCCTCCCGAACCATGTAGTAAAGCGGATTCGTGGGGTCGTCGGCCCACTCGCCGTTTCCGTCGATCTTGACCAGGCCCTGTAGCCGGATTTTGCCGACGCACACGCTCATGCAGCGCGTCTCCATCGGCACGCCCTCGGCCATCGGGTCCAGGCCCTCGATGCGCGGATAACACCCGATGCACTTCTCGCTGGTCTTGGTCTCGGGCCGGTACATCGCCATCTTGTACGGGCACGCCTCGACGCACCGCCGGTAGCCCCAACACCGCTGCTGGTCGATCAGAACGATGCCGTCTTCGCGCCGCTTGTATGGCGCCTGGCGCGGACATGCGGCAAGGCACGCCGGGTACGTGCAGTGGTTGCAGATGCGCGCGAGGTAGAAGAACCACGTCGCATGGTCGGTGATTCCGCCGCCCTGCTTGGGGAACTTGTTCTCCGCACCCTTGGCGCCCACCGGGGTGTCTTCGTAGAAGTTCGGCACCTGCCACTCGTCGTCGGTGGGCTGGTAACCCAGCGCGTACCGGTCCTTGGGGGCCAGTTCGAAAACCGTCTTGCCTTCGTACACGCCGTAGGGGTGCTTGTCGTCGGCCTTGGAGCGGTCCCACTTCTGCCCGCCGGGGTCCGCGGCGTCCATCTTCTCAAGCAGCTTGACGTCCCAATACTTGGGGTATCCGCCGTAGGGTTTGGTCTCGACGTTGTTCCACCACATGTACTCCTGGCCGCGCGAGAAGGTCCACGTGGACTTGCACGCCATCGTGCACGTCTGGCACGCGATGCACCTGTTCGTGTTGAAAACCGCGACGAACTGCCACTCGGGATGCGCCTCGTCGTACCGGTACTCCATCTCCCGACCGAGTTGCCAGTTCTTAACCTTGGGCATGGCAGGCTCCTTGCGCAGGTCCGAACACCCCGTCCAAGACCGCCTCGACATAGGGCTCGCCGCGCCGCTGCGTGACCGAGTAGAGCGCCTGGTAGAAGGGGTCCTTGAACATAGCGAGCAGCCGCTCGCGGCCAAAGCCCATCATCGCGTACTCCTCAACGAGGCACCGCGCCATCACCCCGGTGGCGTCGAACCCCGGCGGGCACGGCAGCTGCATGGCGATCGGCTCCATGGGGTCGTCGTCTTCGAGGTGCTTCACCCCTCCACCTCCACGATCTCTCCGAACAGGTAGCGGGTCATGAACTCGCTCTCGTTTGCGGGTGTGAACCCCGTGGTGGACGGTTGCCACTTGCCCTTTCCGCCTATTCCGCCGCGCTCGGCCAGGGTGATCTTCACCAGCGTCTCCTTCGGCACGGTGTTCACCGCGTGGTTGTCCGCCTCGCCCCCGAACAGGAACGTCATCCCGATCTTGGACTTGTGGAACAGGGTGTCGGTCTGGTGCATCGGCATCGACCAGTCCCGCGTGAGGCTCTGCTGACACCCGTACCTCAGGTTCGACTGGTAGCCCGTGTCGTGCGAAACCGCGCGACCGTCCTTGCGCGTCTCGTGGGCGAGCACCGTCTTCTCGGTCGCGAGGTTCGGCGCGTGCTTGGTCATCAGCACGCCCCTCGGGTACGCGGCGTTGTACTTGGCTCGAAGCAGGAAGCGGGCGACCTTGTAGTAGGGATCGTCGACCTTCCACCCCCGGTACGGCCTGTCCCTGGGGTTGGCGTCGACCCACACGTAATCGCCGTCTTCGATGTCGAGCTCGCGCGCGTCCTCGGGGTTGATGTGGATCTGGTGCTCGCCGAAGTGCGGGTTGCGCTTGTCCTTGCGATACGAGTCCGTGAAGTTCGAGTCCCACAGGATATGCCAGTCCACCGAACTCCACTGCGAGTGAACGCGGTGCCGGGTCTTGGGCGTGAGGCAGAAGAACTTGAACCCCTCCGTCCACAGCGGGTTCTTCGTCAGACGCGCCTCGGCCCAGCCCATCTTGTTGTTGGCGATGGTGCGCACATCGCCGTCCAGCACCGAGCCGAGCACCATCGCGGGCGTCACGCCGAAGTTGTTCGGGCGCACGTACGGGTTCGTGCTGATGATCACGTTGGGCATGTAGGGGGTCGCTTCGGGCCCCTCGCGGTGCACGATGAAGTTCTCGCCCGCCTCGATCGCCTCCGGGATGTCGCAGTACGCGTTGAGCCTCCCCGTGTCCGTGTAGCACGGCACCTGGTCGTGCACCATCTCGTACAGCGGGATGCGCGGGTAGGTGCGGAACATCATCAGCGCGGCCCCGGGCTCGCCGTACTTGCCGGCCATGATGTCCTTGCACGTGTAGCCGGCCGTGGGCATCGAGCCCGCGAGCAGCCGGTCGATGTACACCTCGGTCTTGCCCTCGAGCGCGAACTTCCAGAACTCCGCGAAGCGCTTGTCCCCCACGACCTCGCCGAGCCGCTTGGCGACCCCCGCGGCGATCGCCACGTCGTCCTTGGTGTCGAACACGGGCTTGATGCCGCCCTTCCAGATCTGCAGGAACGGGTTCGAGCACGACGCGGTGATCTCGAGCGTCTCGAACTCCATCCACGAGTTCGCGGGCAGGATGAAGTCGGAGTACTCGCACGTCGAGGTCATCTCGATGTCCTGGCACATGATCAGATCGATGCCGGGATTGACGTTGAACAGCATGTCGTACGCGTGCTTGGCGTTGTTGAACAAGTTCACGTTGGTGAACCAGAGCACCTTGGTGGGCGTCGGCATGTGCGAGTGGCCCGTGAAAACCTTGCGGCCCTCGGCGGGCGTGTCTACGATCAGGGGCCGGTCGCCGTGGTTCCAGTACGCGGGCTCCTCGTCTTTCGCGTACTTCTTGAGCTTCAGGTCCTTGGGGCTCGCGTTGGGGTCGAGGTTCGCGTTGAACGGGTCCTCGCCGACCCAGCCGGAGAACCCGGGACCCGTGAGTTCGGAGGCCTGGAACAGCGCGGCCTTGTAGTTGCCCGCCCACGCGTAGCACCCGCCGCCCGGCTTGCCGATGTTGCCGGTGAGCATCAGCGGCAAGTAGATCGCGCGGTTCGCCAGGGTCGCGTGGAACCAGTGGTTGATGCCTTCGCCGACGTGGATCGCGACGGGCCAGTTCTGGGGGTCGCCCATGTCCCGCGCCAGGCGAAGGATCAGCTCCTTGGGGGTCGTCGTGATCTCGGACACCGTGTCGAGGTCGTAGTCGCGCAGGTTGACCTTGTACATCTCCCACAGGGTCTGGCACTCGACCTCGGAGCCGTCCACGAGCTTGAGCGTGCCCTTCCACTCGAGGCGCGGATCGAGGCCCGCCTTCTCCATCACGTCGCCGATGTGCTCGCGGTGCACGGGTTTCAGCGCGCCCGATTTCTCATCGAACACCACGTAGTCGCCGAGCCTCGCGTACTGGTCGTCCTTGAGCCCTTGGACCTTGTAGCTGTATCCGTCCGGTTTCAAGAGGGGCTTGTGCCCGGGGAACACCTCGGCGGCGGTGAGCCGCTTGAGGTTGTCGGTGCGCACGAGCAGGGGGAGGTCCGTGAAGCCCTTGACGAACTTCTCGTCAACCCATTTCTCGTCCATGAGGATCTTCGAGATCCCCAGGAACAGGGCGGTGTCGGTGCATCCGGGGCGCACGGGCATCCAATAGTCGGCGCGCGTGGCCGGGGGGCCGTACTCCGGAGTGATGACCACGATCTTGCCGCCCCGCTCCATCAGCTCGTTGAAGAAGTGCGACTCCGGCATCTTGTTCTCGACGAGGTTCTTGCCGCACTGGATGTGCAGGCGCGAGAGCCGGAGGTCGTTGAAATCGCCGTCGGCGGCCTGGAGGCCGTGCACGAACGGGTGGCCGGGCGCCTGGTCGCCGTGCCACGTGTAGTTGGACCACTTGCGGCCGCCCTGCGCGTCCTTGGGATCGACACCGCGCACGTGGACGTCCAGCAGCGCGAGCATCTGCGAGAAGCGGTAGAGGCCGTACTTGCCGATCACGCCGAGCAGGCCCATGCCGCCGCGGCACTTGAACGTCTTGGTGCCCGCCTCGTGGCACGCCTCGATCATCTCGGGCGGGTAGCCGTCGTCGGCGAGCCGCTTCATGCCCTCGTGGCCGCTGTAGGTGCCGGCGATGGCCACCATGCCCTTGGCGATGTAGTCGTACGCCTCATCCCAGCTCAGGCGCACGAACGTGTCGAGCCCGCGCGACGCGAACTCGTACTTCACGCGAAGTTCCTTCGTGAGGTGCGGGAACCCGTCGTCGGCCCATCGCTTCCAGCCCTTGCGCACCATCGGGTGCTTCAGGCGGTAGGGGCCGTAGATGCGGCGGTGGAGCGTGAACCCCTTCGAGCACCCGCGCGGGTGCCAATGCGCCGAGGCGGTGTTGCCCTGCAGGTCGGCGTAGCGCGCGACGTCGTAGTTCTGTTCGGTGCGCACCACCACGCCGTTGCGGGTGAACGCGCGCATGCGGCACGCGTGGGTGTCGTTGGGCGAGCACACGTAGGTGAAGGAGTCGTCGTACCCGTACTCGTCGCGGTAGATCGACTCCCAGCCGCGGTTGGGATAGAACTCAAGCGGGTTCTTGACGCCAGGAACGGCCCGCAACAGCGAAAAGCTGCGACCAGCCCAAATGCCTCCGAGGGCCGAAGCCCCCGTGGCGATCAAGAACTCCCGTCGCGTCACCGAGCCCATCGAGCGATACCTCCCCTCCCAGACCGCGAGGTTCGTGGGAGAGCCTTGAGGCCATTGTCATTCGAAGATTGCTCCCGCGCATATGATGCAGGTCATATTGCGGGCCGATTTGGGTCTGGGTCGCGCCCTTTGGGTTTGTGTGGATTGGAGTTCGCGATTCGCTCGCGTGATCGGGTGCCACGCCCGTCTGTCGCGCGTGCGATTGAGATTCCCGTATGCCCAAGGTGGCTTCGGCGTCCCGCCGATTCCGTCCGGCGACCGGGATCGTTGGGTACGAGTGCCCGAGAGTTTCCCTAAGAGATCGGCGGCTGCACTCCGGCGACCGGGGCTCTTGTGGTTGAAGAGAACCGGGTCCAAGGTGGCTTCGGCGTCCCGCCGATTCCGTCCGGCGACCGGGATCGTTGGGTACGAGTGCCCGAGAGTTTCCTTAAGAGATCGGCGGCTGCACTCCGGCGACCGGGGCTCTTGTGGTTGAAGAAAACCGGGCCCAAGGTGGCTTCGGCGTCCCGCCGATTCCGTCCGGCGACCGGGCCCTTTGGGTACGAGTGCCGGAGAGTCTTCTTAAGAGCCCATGAGACGGTCATCTGGCCCGCAGTGGGCTCAGATCGTGTCGGCGTCCTTCACAACATCGTAGGTTACGCGAGGCAGCCTCAAGCGGCAATGGTCTCCTCGCGCACGATGATCAAACGCAAGACCTTGGGCTCGGTGCCTGGGTCAAAGTGGCACTTCACAGCATCGCATCATACGGTCCGGAAGTTCACGGGCTTGTCGGGGTGATGGGTGTTCTACTGCTTGACCTGTTGCACAACCTTCAGGCGCAGGAGGCCGTGGGAAACTGTCATTTCTGTAAGGCCAGGATACGCCCTGTTGGTCCTTCTGGCAAGGACGGATCGGCTCAGGTC
>CAYJMZ010000057.1:0-12765 GCA_964370995.1 uncultured Fimbriimonadaceae bacterium
AATGGGGGTTTACTCCCTCCCCCGGCTCGCGGGCCGCCTGGCGCACCGGCAAGAGAGCGAGCCCCCACGCCCCCCGACCGTGTGTGGCGATTACGAGCACGTTCTCCGTGAGGTGGATGTCGATATCGTGCACGTACGCGGTGGGCAGGCCCGTGCCGAGCACCGTCCACGACCTGCCGCCGTTGAGTGTCACGTACACGCCCAAATCAGTTCCCACGTACAGGATTTGCTTGTTGGTGGGGTCCTCTTTGACCACGTTCACCGAGCCTCCGGGGATGTTGCCGGCGATGGACCGCCAGGTCTTCCCGTAGTCGGTCGAGCGGTACAGGTACGTGCCAAAGTCGTCGTTGCGCTTGCCGTTCACGCCGACGTACACCGTGGCGGCGTCAAAGCGGGAGGCGGCGAGGGTGGCTATATGGCGGTCCTGCGGAAGGCCCTTGTTGGCGAGTTGCCACGTCCCGCCCTCGTCGAGCGTCACCTGCACGTTGCCGTCGTCGGTGCCCGCATAGATGACGCCCTTCTTGAGCGGTGACTCGGACAGGGCGAACACCGTCGAGAACGCGATATTGCCCTGCTTGGCGGGGGTCACGTTGGACAGATCGGGGCTGATCTTGCGCCACGTCGTGCCCTGATCGTCGCTGACGAACACGAATTGCGCGCCGTAGAGCACGCGCTTGGGATCGACGGGCGACACGATGATGGGGGACACCCATTGGGCGCGCCGAGAGTCGGTGCCGAAGTCGGGTGAGAGGCGGGTGCTCAGCGGCGGATTGCCTGTCCGGGCGTTGGGCTTGCTGTAGTCGAACAGCTGCGGGCCGCCGCCGTAACGGGTGACCACGTACAGGATGTTGGGGTTGGTGGGGTCCACCGCGTGCCGGCCGGACTCATCACCGGGGCCGGATGCCCACGTCTTGCCCTCGACGGTGCGGTCGGCGTTCACGACGATCTCGCCGCGCCACCCGCCGAAATCTTGGCGGCTCGCGTGCGCGTGGAACGTGCCGGGGGTCTGGCTGATCGACACGTTGTAGAACTGCGCGATCGGCATGTTGTTGGCGTGCTTGTACGTCGCCAAGCCGTCGTGGCTGACCATGAGGCCGCCGTCGTTGGCGACCATCACGTGGCTCGAATCCTTGGGGTTGATCCACTCGCCGTGGTAGTCCGAGTGGTTGCCCCGCACGTTCGCCCACGTCTTGCCACCGTCACGCGAGCGCCGAAACGACAGGCCCATCACGTCCATCGTGAGCGGGTCGTTGGGGTCGACGCGGATTTGGCCGAAGTACCAGCTGTATTCGGGAAACACGTTCTTGACCCCAGCCTGGTCCTCGGCGGGCTTCCACGTCTCGCCGCCGTCCTCGCTGCGAAACACCTCGGCGCCGTTGCGGAAGATCACGGCCACCACTACGTTGGGTTGGCTCGCACACACGTCGAGGCCCACCCGCTCGCACTCGCCCTTGGCAAAATCGGGAAGGCCGTTGGTGAGCGGCTTCCACGTCTTGCCGCCGTCGGAGGTCTTGTAGATCCCGCTTTCCGGACTGGCGATCGGGTCGTTCCACTTCTTGCGCAGGCGTTGCGCGGTGCCCGCATAGAGCGTTTCGGGGTCCTTGGGGTCCATCACGAGGTCGATCACCGCGGTCTTCTCGTCGCGGTAAAACACCTTGCTCCACGTCTTGCCGCCGTTCGTGGTTTTGTAAACGCCGCGATCTGGGGTGAAGTTGTACTCGTGGCCCGCGCTCGCGACGTACACGATGTTGGGGTTGGTGGGGTGGATGCGGATGCGCGAGACGTGTTGGGTGTCGGTCAGGCCCATGTGCTGGAAGCTCTTGCCGCCGTCGGTGCTTTTGTAGACGCCGGTGCCCGCCATGGTGCTGCGCAGGATGTTGGCCTCGCCGGTGCCGACCCAGATGACGTCCGGATTGGAGGGCGCAATCGCGACGTCGCCCATGCACGCGGTGGCCTGGTCCGCAAAGATCGCCTGCCACGTCTCGCCATCGTCCGTGCTCTTGAACACGCCCCCCGAAGCGGCGGCGGCCACGATGAGCCCGGGCCGGTCGGGGTGTCCCTCGACGTCCACGAGACGGCCGGTGCCGATGGTGGGTCCAAGCTCCTGCCACGGCTGCTGGAACGGAGACCTCGCGCGCATCTTTTGGTGTTGGGCGAAGCGGTCAAGCCTCTGGTGGGCTTCGGCCGAGTCGCGAATCGCGGGGCCCTGCAAGAGGGGCGTGGCTGTGGGTGCACTTGTGGTCAGGGCCAATGCGGCGAGCAGCGCGATGGACATACCCGCATTATCCTCTTTTCAGGGCGCCGTGTCTGGAACCACGGATTCGCGCGGATGGACGCGGATGTCCGGTCTCCCCATCCGTGTCCATCCGTGCGAATCCGTGGTTGAAAGAACGCTAAACTACACCCATGGTCGCTCTTGCCGCCCTTGTGCTCGTTTTAGCCCCCCAGCAGCCCGCCAGCCTGTTCAACGGCAAGGATCTGGGCGGGTGGCACATGGATGTCCCTGCTCTGGACAAGGACCCGAACGCCGCGAAGCCCTTCGTGGTGCGTAGCGGGCTGCTGGTGAGCTTGGGCACCCCCGGTGGGCACCTGATCACCGATGCCTCCTATCGCGATTACCGGTTGGTGGTCGAGTACCGGTTCTCAGCCAAGCCTGGCAACTGCGGGGTGTTGGTGCACGCCTCGACGCCGCGGCGACTGTACGGCATGTTTCCCCAGTCGATCGAGGTGCAGATGCAGAGCGGCGATGCCGGCGACTTTTGGTGTATTGGCGAGGATATCGAGGTGCCCGACATGGAGAAGCGCCGCGGCCCTCGCGAAAAGTGGGGGGTCGACGGAGATAAGACGCGTCGCATTCCAAACCTCACCGACGGCTCTGAGAAGCCCCTGGGCGAGTGGAACACGATGGTGATCGAGTGCCGCGCCGACTCGGTGCTTGTGTGGGTGAACGGCGCCCTCGTGAACTTCGGCTACCGCGCCACGGCCCGCAGCGGCCACATCGCGCTGCAGGCCGAGGGCAGCGAGGTGGAGTTCCGCAAGCTAGACCTGGCGCCCCTGTAGCACAGGCACCCCTGCCTGTGATCCCTCCGGGGCTGCGGCGGGATCACAGGCAGGGGTGCCTGTGCTACATATCGGACCTACGCGAGGGCCATCCCGGGGCGGGCCTTGCGCCGGCGGACGAGCAGCCACACCGCGAAGTCCAGGAACAGCAGCAGCACACCCATGCTGAGGGTCCAGAAGAAGGCTTGGACCGTCACCCAGGGATTGGAGAAGAACAGCCGCCCGTGCGATGCCTCGTCCACGGCGCCGAGAAGGCCCTTGATCGCATCCCGCTGAATCTTGATCTCTTGGACGTTCGCGTTCGAGTCCGCCCACACCCCCTTCGCCGTCCTGAAGTCGGTCGAGCTTAGGCCATAGATGCGCCCGTCAACCATGGCAAACACGCCGCCTCGGGGTATGAGCACGGCAGGTTCCTCGACCGGTTCGGCGATTCCACCCGCGGGAATGTAGCGGGGGCTCAGCATTCCTCCCGTGAAGTAGCGGCTGGGGCGGTCCCGATACGCCCCCATCACCGATCCGGACACTTCAGCATCGGTTCCGAGGATCTTGGCCGCCGCTTCCGGCTCTCTATACTGCGCGGGCAGATCATTGATCGATTTCGCCTGTGCGAACACCTTCTTTCCCTCGAGCACATAGATCTTGAGCGCGTCGAGCCGGAAAAGAGTCACCTTCAGCTTCTCCCTATCCCGTGCCAGATGAAACCGGGATACGCCCTGGTCACGGGGGGAACCCGAGGGGTCGGAGACAATCCACACGGAGAGCACCGGCAGCAGCGCGAGTGCCGTGGCGAGGGTGATCGCGCCGAGCCTCGGTCCATTCCAGCGAAAGCTCGCGCGGCACCCCAAAGCGAACAACACGAGTGCGATCGCTCCGACGACCCCCGCGAGTCCGTTTTGCCACGTGTCGCCAAAGTGGTCGAAGGGTCCCCCGAGCGTCAGCCAGTGGAAGTCCCAGCACGCGATCGCCACGAGCGCGCCGCCGAGAACCGCCCAAAGGGATGGCATGCCAAACACGGTACGCCCCGATTCGCGCACGTAGGTGTGGGCGACCCGTTGGGGCTCGCCGAACGCGTCGATCGCGAGCCAGGCGGCCTGCTCTGCATCCACGCCGAGCTTCTCCGAGATGCGTTTGGCTTCCTCTTCGAGATGGGACTGGGTCTCCATGCAGATCTCCACCAGACGTCCGGCGCGCATGTGGGGCGCCAACAGCAGGCGAAGTTCCGTGACGTACCAACCGATCGCCTTACACATGGTGCTTCTCCAATTTCTGCGTGTGGGTGGCCAGGATCGAGCCGACGCCTTTGGCAAACCTGCTCCAGGCGGCCTTCTGGTGTTCAAGCTCGCTGACGCCCTTCTTGGTCAACTCGTAAACGCGGCGTGGTGCCGTTCCGGTGTCGGTCTGCCACTCGGCCGTCAGCAGGCCCTGCTCCTCCAACTTGTGGAGATAGGGGTAGATCTGCCCCTCGGTTAGTTTTGGGGCGCCGCCCGCGTCCCGGATGGTCTTGACGATCTGGTACCCGTGCCGCGGCCCGGCCTGCAGGGTTCCCAGGATCATCGCGTTTAGATCACTTCGAAATGCCATGTGTATCCTCCAAAATCAGTATATATCAAAACTCGTTATATATTGAAATAATTTGGCCCCTTGTAGCACAGGCACCCCTGCCTGTGATTAGCTCGCCCGGAACACAGGCAAGGGTGCCTGTGCTACGTGGGAGTGCCAGTCCCCACCGGGTGGCCCGAACACGCGTACCCGTTGAACCCCGCTTCGTAGTTGAGCACGTCGTTGCGGCCCAAGCCGAGCAGAAGGGTGGTGGCGATGTGCGAGCGCCCGCCAGACCCGCAGTGCACCACGAGTGGCTTGTCCGGCACTTCGGCGATGCGGGCGCACAGATCGCCGAGGGGCACGTGTACGGCGCCGGGGATGTGTCCCTCGGAGAACTCCCGGGCCGAGCGCACGTCGAGCACCACGCGCGCCGGGTCGGTTGCGGCCTGCGCGGCGTCGTCGGTGTCCGTTGTGCGGATGCGCGCCAAGTCGTGTCGGGCCTCGTATTCGGCCACGGCGTCTGAGTTCATCCACCCATCCACGCGATCGAGCCCGATCATCGCCATACGCCGGCCGGCTTCTGCGGCCGCCTCCGCGTCGATGGCGAGCAGGAACACGCGCGCCTCGAACGGGACGAGCGAGCCCGCCCACGTGGTGAAGCTGCGGTACGACACGGGAATGCTAAGGGTGCCCGGGATATAGCCGGCGGCCACATCGGCGTCCGGCCTGATGTCGAGCACCACAGCGCCGGACGCCAGCAGGCCCTCGATGCGCTCGCCCCCGATCCGCGGAGGTTGCGGGAAGCCGCCCAACAGGGGTGGCCCTTGCTTGTTGAGGCGCTTCATCTCCTTGAAGTAGGCCGGCGGCTCGGGTTGGCCCGCCAGCACCTCATCCACAAAAGCGTCTTCGCCCTCGATGCGGAACGCCCAGTTTGCCGCGTGCTCGTACGCGAGGGTGCTGATCGGCACGCCGCCCAACGCCTTTCCGCACGCCGAGCCCGCCCCGTGGCCCGGCCAGAGGATCAGGTGCGGGGGGAGTTGGCGGAACCGTTGCAAGGACGCGAACAGGGTGCGTGCGCCCTTCTCCATCGTGCCTGCGATGTTCGCAGCGCGCTCGAGCAGGTCGGGTCGTCCCACGTCGCCCGCGAACACGAAATCGCCGGTGAAAACGCCCAGGGCCATGTCGGAGGCCGCCTCGTCCGTGAGCATGAACGACACATGCTCTGGAGTGTGCCCCGGGGTGCGGAGCACGTCGAGCCGGAACCCGCCCACGCGGATCGTCGAGCCCTCGCGGATCAGAACCACGTTCGGCTGATCCGCAAACGCATACTTCCAATCCGCGTCGCCCTCATCGGACAGGTACAGCGTGGCGGCCGTGCGCTCGGCCAACTCGCGGGCGCCTGACAGGAAGTCTGCGTGGATGTGGGTCTCGGTCACACCCACGATGCGCAGACCCTCCGCCTCGGCCGCGCGCACGTACGTCCCCACGTCGCGATTTGGATCGATCACCACCGCTTCGCCAGCCTCGGGACAACCAAGCAGGAAGCTGGCCTGGGCGAGGGGTTCGTCGTAGAAGCGTTTCAGAATCATGCGCGCATGCTACCGCCACGGCGCAACTATGGGAATGGCGGTCATCCCGAGTCCAGAAGCTACCAGACTCCTGCATAGTGGGGGGGGGGGGGGGGGGGGGGGGGGGGGGCGGCGCGCCGCCGGCGCCCCCGCGCGCCGCCCCCCACAACCCCCCCCCCCCCCCCCCCCCCCCCCCCCCCCCCCCCCCGGGGGGGCGCCCCCCGGCGCCCCCCCGCGCCACTATGCAAGGGGCGAACTCATCGCCGGAGCACCGCATAATCAGGCCATGGCACAGCTTTCGCAAGGCGAATGGGTTTGTCCGACGGCCGCGGTGGGCCCTGAGAACCCCCACGCGTCGCTGCTCTTGCACTTCGCCGGAGTCGCCCACTACGAGGGGGAGGACTGCCCCGTCGATCAGTGCGTGCCCTACCGCGTGCAGGACGGCTACAATCGCGACCTCGTGCCCACCGCGCATCGAACGCTGGTGCTCGAGTCGAACCGCCTCAAGGCCACCTTCCTGCCGGAGTTGGGGGGACGGCTTTGGTCGCTGATCCACAAGCCCACCGGCCGCGAACTGCTCTACGTGAACCCCGTGATTCAGCCCGCGAATTTCGGGATCCGCAACGCGTGGTTCAGCGGGGGTATCGAGTGGAACGTGGGGCTGTTCGGGCACAGCGTGTTCACGTGCTCGCCGGTGTTCTGCGGGCGCACGGTGGCGCCGGACGGCTCCGACGGGCTCCGGATTTGGGAGTACGAGCGGGTGCGGGGCGTGCCGTGGCAGGTCGACGTTTGGGCGCCGGAGGACTCGGACTTCCTGCTGTTCATGCCCCGGATCGTGAACCCGCGCGACGCGACCCTTCCCATGTACTGGTGGACGTGCATCGCGGTGACCGAGGAGCCCGGGGGCCGCGTGCTCGCACCCACCGATCGGGCGTTGGAACCGGCGCGCGCGATGGGGGACGAGATGGCGGTGCGCGACCTCGTGGCGGAGCCGGACGTGACGTACCCGCAACGCCGCGAATTGCCGCGCGACACGTACTTCGACATCCCCGACGGCGAGCGGCCTTGGATCGCGCACGTGTCCGAGAGCGGGGAAGGCGTGGTGCATGTGTCCTCGCCGTTTCTGAACGGGCGCAAGCAGTGGGTGTGGGGCATGGAGCGATGTGGGCGGCGCTGGCAGGATTGGCTGTCCCCCGGCGGCCCGCCGTACATCGAGATCCAGGGTGGGCTGGCCAAGCGGCAGACGCACTACGTGCCAATGCCCCCGCGCGCCGAGTGGAGTTGGCTCGAGGCGTACGGGCCGGTGTCCGGCGTGGAAGCAGGGAACTGGTCGACCGGGGTGCAGGACGTTCGGAACCGGGTGGAGTCGGAATTGCCCCTGCAGACGTTCGAGCGATGGGAGGCCGCCCTGCGCGACGCAAGAACGTCGCCTCCTTCGGAGATCGTGAATTTGGGCTCGGGATGGGGGGCGCTCGAGGTGATGCGAAGGCACGCCGCGGGCGAATCGTCCCTGTTCCCGGAGGGCATGCGGTTCCCTGGTTCGTCGTTGGGCGAGAAGCAGGCTCCTTGGATCGCGCTGCTCGAGCACGGCGCCCATCCACTTCGTGCGCCCGAGTCTGCTCCGGCGGACCCGTGTGTGGGCGGCGACTGGGGAGGTCGGCTCTCCCAGTTCGGCGACGCGGATTGGCACGCGCAGCTCCATCGGGGTCTGGCCGCCTTTGCCGACGAAGGGGCGGATGAGGCGCGCCGGTGCTGGCTCGCCTCGGTGGAGGCGCTGCCGAACACGTGGGCGTTGCGCAACCTTGCGCGGTTGGACGAGCGGTCGGGTCGACTCGGGGAGGCGTGCGTGCACCAACTTCAGGCGCTGGAGCTGGCGCCCGAGGACCCCGTGCTGGTCGACGAGACGTGCCGCTTGCTCGTGCAGGCAGAGGCGTTCGATGGGCTGGCATCCATGCTGGAGCGTTTGGCGCCTGCGGTTGCTGCGCGACCCCGAGTGCGTTTGGCCCGGGCGCAGCTGGCGCTTCGGCGCGGCGACATCCCCACCGTGAGGGCCTACTTTGCGGTCCCGTGCGACCTCGTGGACATGCGCGAGGCCGAGACGTCGCTTTCCGACCTCTGGCGCGGCCTGTGCGAAGCCGACCCATCCGCCGGCGACCCCACGCGCCCCCCCTGGGAGTACGACTTCCGCATGGTGTAGGGCTTCCCCCCGTAGCACAGGCACCCTGCCCGTGATCCCGCTCGTTCCCGAACACAGGCAGGGTGCCTGTGCTACAAAGGGGACCCAATCCGGGATACTGGATTCCATGCTCGCATCCACCCTTCTGCTTGCCGGCGTCCTCGCGACCCAACTCCCTGACGGCATCGCCCGTGGGGTGGGGAGTGGGAGCCGGAGGGGCTGGGGAACCACCGTTTCGTGGTGGAGGCGCCCGCGGCCCGAGAGGTGCGGGTGGACCTGCCTTGGCGCCGCCGCGACGCGAACCCGGAAGGGAAGGCCGTCATCGTGGTGGCCGCGAAGAGCGGGGAGCGTGTGGTAAACGTGCGGCGGGTGCTCGTCACGCCCGAAACGGGGTCATTCCTCTTCGAGCCCTCCGCGGGGGCGGGCCTGTACTACTTCTACTACCTGCCCTACACCACGGAGGGCAAGAACTACCCCAAGGTCACCTACCTCGCGCCCGAGGTGCGCGCCAACAACGCCTGGGCACCAGCCGGAAATGCATCGAACTTCCCGGCAGCCCGGGTCTTGCGGTACGAGGCCATCAGCGCTTTCCACGCGTTCGACGAGATGGAGATCACGGCCACCAGCGCCGAAGCCGACGGGCTGCTGGCCGCGAACCCCAAGGCCTCCTACCTCGTCTTCCCCGAGGACCGTTCGCTCAGCATCCGCATGTTCGATCACATCCCGTACCGATGGGCGAAGGCTGGGGCGAACCGTGCCGTAGGAGGGGTGGCCAAGCAGGGCGAGTACTTCACCTTCCAACTCGGCGTGTGGGCTGCGCGCGCCGACCTGTCGGGCATTACGGTGCGCTTCTCCGATCTCAAAGGCTCCGACGGCGCCGTGATCCGCAAGCCTGCCCTGACGTGCTTCAACACGACCGGCATCGACTATCGCGGCAAACCGTTCGCCATCGACCTGAACGTGCCGAAGGGGCGGGTGCAGGCGCTCTGGTGTGGGATCGAGGTGCCGGAGGGACTCCAGCAGGGGGGCGGTGCCGGGGGGGCTGCGCCCGGCGAGTACCAAGGCTCGGTGGTCGTGTCCCCGCGGGGAATGCCCGAAACCCGGATTCCAATCACCCTTGTCGTGGGCCGAGAACACACCGAAGCCCACGGGGACGACGATCCGTTCGCGATGACCCGCCTGCGGTGGCTGAACTCGACTCTGGCGGAGGACGACGCCATCGTGCGGCCCTTCGAGCCCGTGTCGTTCCGAGGCCGCCGCCTCACGATCCTCGGACGGGCGATCACGCTCGGGCGCGAGGGCCTGCCAGCGCAGATGGAGAGCCGGTTCGACCCGCGCATGACGCGCCTGGCCCGCACCCCGACCCCCCTTCTTGCCGGGCCGATGGAGCTTGTGGTCGAGGATGCCAAGGGGGCGCGCGCGCTGGCGGGCACGAAGGCACCGACCCTCAAGCGCAAGGGTCCGGGCGCCGTGGAGTGGTCCGCCGACTCCGTCGCGGGCGCGCTGGCAGCAACGTGCGAGGGGAGGCTCGAGTTCGACGGCACGCTCGACCTGCGCGTGGCCATCGAGGCACGACAAGCCCGGGAGCTCGAGGACATCCGCCTCGAAATCCCCATCCGCAAGGAGATGGCGCGCTACCTCATGGGCCTGGGACGCCCTGGAGGCACCGCCCCCCACACGCTGGATTGGAAGTGGAGCGTGGAGAAGAACCAGGAGGGCGCGTGGGTCGGCAGCGTAAACGCCGGTCTCCAGTTCGCACTGCGCGACGAGCGATACTCGAGGCCCCTGAACACGAACTTCTACCACGAGAAGCCGTTGGTGATGCCCGCTTCATGGGACAACGGCGGTCGCGGGGGGATCCGCATCGCGACCGACGGCGACGCCTACCGCATCGTGTGCTACTCAGGCCCGCGGCGCATGCTCAAGGGCGAGGTGCTGCGCTACGACCTGCACCTGATGCTCACGCCGTTCAAGACCATCGACCCCCCGCGCCAGTTTTCCGAGCGGTACTTCCACGCGTTCAAGCCCTTGAGCGAGGTCGAGGCGGACGGCGCCAACGTGGTCAACATCCACCACGCGACCGACATCAACCCGTGGATCAACTACCCGTTCCTCGAGCCCGCGAAGATGAAGGCGTATGTGGACGAGGCGCACGAGCGCGGCATGCGGCTCAAGGTCTACAACACGATCCGCGAACTCACGAACCACGCGCCGGAGCTGTTCATGCTGAGGAGCCTGGGGCACGAAGTGTTTTCGGCGGGGAAGGGCGGCGGCTACTCGTGGCTTCAGGAGCACCTCGACGGGGACTACATCGCCGCGTGGCACGTGCCGGAGATCCAAGACGCCGCGCTGGTCAACTCGGGCATGAGCCGCTGGCACAACTTCTACGTCGAGGGCATGGACTGGCTGGCGCGCAACATCGGGATCGACGGGCTGTACCTCGACGACGTGGCGTTCGACCGCATCACCATGAAGCGTGTCCGCAAGGTGCTGGATCGCCGCCGTCCGAACCCCGTGATCGACCTGCACTCCGCGAACCAGTTCAACGAGCGCGACGGGTGGAACAATAGTGCGAACCTGTACATGGAGCACATGCCGTTCCTCGACCGCCTGTGGTTCGGCGAGTACTTCGACTACGACAAGGCCCCCGATTTCTGGCTCACCGAGGTGTCTGGCCTGCCGTTCGGGCTCATGGGCGAGATGCTCGAAAAGGGCGGCAACCCCTGGCGCGGCATGGTGTTCGGCATGACGGCCCGCCGCCCCTGGGCCGGTGATCCCCGCGCACTGTGGAAGGCGTGGGACGCGTTTGGGATTATTCAGAGCGAGATGATCGGTTGGTGGGCACCCGACTGCCCGGTGCACACCGACAACCCCGCAGTGCTGGCGACGGTGTACCAGCGCAAAGGCAAGGCGCTGATCGCCCTGGCCTCGTGGGCTTCCGGGGCAACGCAGGTCCGGCTAAAGGTCGATTGGAAGGCCCTGGGCATCGATCCCGCCCGCGCCCGGCTTCGCGCGGTGGCCATCGAAGAGTTCCAAAGCGTCGGCGAGTTCGCGCCCGGCGATCCCATTCCCGTGGAGGCCGGTAAGGGCTGGCTGCTGCAACTTTCGTCGGGGGGATGATTCCATGCCTCCGCATCGGTGACGAGGACGCATGAAGGGGGACGATCAATGCGGGATGGAATGCCCCGAAATTGTGCGGTTATCGGTTGGCTACCGCTCAGTGACACCTGGTAAATCTAACAGATTGCCAACGCAAACTCAGTTTGTCGGGGCCTGTGCGTCATGCTGGTGGGGAGTTGGAGGGAATGGCTTGAGTTCCACGAGTCGGTTGGTTCGCCAGGGTGACTGGTGGGCTGGCGACTTTGAGAGGAGGATAGTAATGAAACGTACTCTGCTTTTATTTGCAATGGTTGGGGTGTTTGGCACCGCGAATGCCGCTCTGCTGTACAACCAGCCCGCCCACACGCCCGGAGCGACCGGCGGTGACGGCTACAGTTCGCACAGCGGCTTGGATCGCTGGGGCGCCGACGACTTCACGTTCACCGGCAACGCCTGGAGCATCAACCAGATCGACATGACGTTCGTGCGCAATACGGGCAACGAAGTCATCACGGGGTTCAACGTTGAGTTCTACACGAACAACGCCGGATTGCCCGGTACATCTCTAGGCGGCACCAACAGCACGTCGTTCTCTTTGGACGCAGGCGCTGGAGGCACGTATTTCGGCCGCCCCGAGGTGCATGCCCTGGTCGACATCAACACGATCCCTCTTGAACCGGGCACGTATTGGATGGCGGCGATGGTCGTGTCTAACGGCAACATCTTCTGGCTGACCGCCGCCACGCTCACGGGAAGTGAGTCCGCATTTCGTTGGCCGGCCTCCGGGTATCCGAATTGGACGTCTGGATCGCAAACGAACTTGTTCGGTGGCGCCCGGGTCGACTTGGCGTACTCGCTCCATGGCAGCGCCGTGCCCGAGCCCGCTTCGATGGCTGTCCTCAGCCTCGGCGCAGCCGCTCTTCTTCGCCGCCGCCGCAAGTAGGGTAGCGCGCGACCTTTGGGGGTCTCTGCAACGGTGCAGGGGCCCCTTTTCATTGATCGGGGGTGTCCCATTTCATGCCTCCGTAGCTTCATCTAGCGAGGCTAGTGCTTGGTCAAGCTTTAATCTTCGGGTAGGGGACCGACACCGCATCGAGCCACGAACCCGAATTGTTAAGCTTGACGGACATCTAGCATAGCCCGCGCGTGATATTTCCACCCATCCGATGAGCACGAGCCCCGAAACGGCCCGCCCCTCCGACTTCCTCCGCGACGCGATTCGCCAGGACTTGGCCGAGGGGACGTTCCCGCACGTGCACACGCGGTTCCCGCCGGAGCCGAACGCGTACCTGCACATCGGGCATGCCAAGGCGATCTGGA
>CAYJMZ010000058.1:0-12752 GCA_964370995.1 uncultured Fimbriimonadaceae bacterium
GTCAGGGACCGTTCGCGCTCGGCGGCGGTCTTATCGAGCTCTTTGGTGCGCTCCTCGAGGCTGGTCAGCGCCTGCTCGCGATCGTTGGAGACCTTGCCCAGTTCGTCGGTGCGCCGTCCCAAGGTCGTCAGGGCTCGCTGACGGTCGTTGGAGAGCCGCCACATGCCCAGGGCGGCGGTGGACACGGCGAGCACAACCACGCTCGCCACGAGGGTCGTTCGCAACACGGCGACTCGCGCCGCGCCGCGCTGCCGGCGAAGTTCGGCGTCGGGCAGTCGCTGTCGCCGCCAGCCCTCGTCGAACACGCGTTGGTAGGTGCGGTTGCGAACGCGCAGGGAGCCGCCCTCCTCAAGACCGACTCCGGAGAGCCGCAAGGTCGCGACCACGGGGTTCTCTTCGAGCCCTTCCAGCGGTTTGCCCCTTAGCATGCGTCCGTAGAGCTCGAGCACCTGGGTCTTCCGCTCATCGGGCGTCATGCCGGGGATGTCGGGTTCGAGCATTCGCCGCTCTACGTCGGTGAAGTTCGGCTCCTGCTGCCGGGCTTCGGGGGAGAGGAAGAGCCTTTGGACCAGCAGATCCACGCCTTTGGTGGTCGTGATCTCGCAGTCCGTCGCGAGGTGGCTGCAGAGGAGTTGGGTCAGGTATGGGTGCCCGTTGACCCAGTAGTGGACTCGCTCGAGCAGTTGGGCGCCGTCCCTGCCCGGCGCGTCCAAGGCGGCCGCGAACTCCCTTGTCTCATCGAGGGTGAAGTCGGAAAGGTCGAGGCGGGTGCCGATGTTGAAGGGGGTGATCTCGGGGTTGCGCACGAGTTGGCCCGGTGTGGCGACTCCCACGAGGCAGAAGGTCAGCCGCTCGAACCCGATGGTTTCGGAGCGCCGATTGTAGCAATCGCGGACCGCGCCGAAGAACTCGTCGGTGGGAAAGGGAAGGGCGCGCACGAAGTCGATCTCGTCGACGAACACGACGAGTGGTTGTTTTAGCCTGGGGAGTACCACGATCTCAAGCGCACCAACCCACCGCGCCAAGGGTCCTACAACCTGGTTGGCGGCCCAGTACTCGAACAGATCTGGGGTGAGGCCCAACTCCTGGCCGATGCCCGCCAACAGCCCCGCATACCACTGTTCGGGAGTGACGTTCGCGCCGATGCGCTGCAGGTCGAGTTTGACCGTCAGAACCCCGCGCTCCTTGAGCTTGACGATCGTGCGCGCCACGAGCGAGGACTTGCCCTTCTGCCGCGAGTCGAGCACGAACACATACTCGCCCGCCAGCAGCGCCGCAAGCAGCTTCGCATCGGCCGAGCGCTCGACATAGCTCGGCGCCCCCGGGTCCATCGTCCCCCCGGGTCGGAAGAACGGAGTCTGGCGATCCATGGGGCATTGTACGCGGGGCGGTGTGACGAGACTCGTCACGGATTGGTCACGCCTTGCCCCGCAGGATGTTCTCAGGTGCAAATTTGTCGTGACAACGCCAAAGCACGGGTAATGATCTCAGCGGAGTAGGGGAGGAAACCATGAACCGGATCAAATTGCTTTTCGCAGCGGCTGCGGCTATCGCACCGCTCTCGGCCATGTCGCAGTGGTCGGACAACTTCGATGGATACGTCACCGGAAGCCAGCTTCACGGCCAAGTCGGTTGGAAGGGATGGTTCAACGATCCCAACTCAGGAGCGCTAACCAGCGGCTTGCAGTTCGTGAGCTCCCCGAACTCGGTGGACATCAACGGCGCCACCGACCTCGTTCACGAGTATGTCGCGAGCGGCGGTTTGTGGACGTACTCGGGTCGCGTCTATGTTCCAATCGCCCACACCGGCACCAGCTACTTCATCTTGATGAGCAACTACAACGACGCTAACACGAACATGCACTGGAGTGTGCAGATGACCCTGAACGGCACCACGTGCCTTGTGAGTGACGATCAGACGAACGGTGGCATGGTCACGCCGGTGCCGCTTGTGAAAGGCCAGTGGGTCCCGTTCTCGGTCACCATCGACCTGGTTGCAGACACCAAGGTTGTGACGTACAACGGCCAACAGGTGCTCGCTGCCCGATGGCGTTATTATGCGGGCGGCACGGATGGCCAGACCTTGAGCATTGGTGCCGTCGACCTCTACGCGAACGGCACCTCGTCGGTGTACTACGACGATCTTGCCCTGACCGCTGTGCCCCAGCTGACGCCTGCCGAGGCGATCGATGCGCTGATCGACTTGGTCATTGCCATGGGCCTGCCCAACAACCTGACGGACCCGCTCCACAACGCATCGGATCTGCTGACCGACGGCAATCCCAACAACGACGGCGCGGTCGGCGGCAAACTGGACGCCTTCATCGCCCAGGTGGGTGCCAACCCGCAGGTGACGCCGGCCCAGGCCATCGCGCTTCTCCTGGCGGCCAACGCCATCAAAGCGAGCCTGGGTTTCTAGTGGTTCGTCAACATTCAATCTTCGGGTAGGGGACTCGATGAGGGTCGGTCCCCTTTGGGAGTGCGCGAGCTTGCTCGCCGCCTTGCATTCGAGCGGCTTGCCGCGAGTCCGGTGAGGAACCGCCGACAAGTCGCCGGGGTGAATGGCGACACGATCCCCGTGTACGTGCACATCATCCTGAGCGACACGGGTGAGGGCGATGTGTCCGATGCCAACATCGCCGCCCAGATCAGCGCTCTGAACGCCGGGTTTGCGGGCCAACAGTCGCCGGGCGGATTCAACACGTCCTTCCGCTTCCAGTTTGTCAGCACGAACCGCACGTTGAACACGGTGTGGTACAACGCGACCCAATACAGTCCCGAAGAAGCGGCGATGAAGATCGCGCTTCGCCAAGGCTCGGCGGACGATCTGAATCTGTACGTCCAGAACATGAGTGGCGGGCTGGGCGGTTGGGCCGAATCCTACTGGGCCTCTTCGGGCATGCATTGGGATGGCATCACGGTGCGCAATATCGCGATGCCGGGCGGTGCCGCAACAGGCAAGAACCTGGGCGACGTCGCGGTCCACGAAGTGGGCCACTGGGTGGGTCTTGGCCACACGTTCCAGGGCGGATGCAGCAAGCCCAACGACTCCGTTAACGATACGCCGGCGGCACGCAACCCCAATAATCTGTGCCCGGTAGGGGTGCTCGATACATGCACGGGCGGCCAGTTCAAGGGCAAGGACCCCACCATGAACTTCATGGACTACACGCCAGACGCATGCAGGTATCAGTTCACCGCGGGCCAGAACACGCGAATGGACAGCTTCTGGAACACGTACCGAGCCGGGAAGTAGGCGAGGTGCATGGGGTTGCGTTGGTTTCCGCGGGCCGAATGCGGGAATGTGCAACCCCTCCAGGGTTGGTCGGATCCGATCCTCAAACCCAGGGTAGGCCCGCCGGAGCGGCCCAACCCTGGGCTACCGTATGGAATCCCTTCAGGATTCGTTGCATCGTGTCGAGGGAATCCCGTGCCACCCCCGTGTCGGGGGTGCGTCAGGTTTGCGGGCACGGCCCAAAAGGTCAAAGCACGGCGCGGGACGATCACAATGCAACGGACTCCTTCAGGATTCGTGGGAGCCCGGCAACAACTGGTTGGTCGACGCTGCGTTAGCCCCCTGAAGACGGTGCGCCACTTCGACTAAGATGGAAGTGGAATGATCGACAGGCTTCTCGCGCGGGTAACGGTGTTTGGCGGACTCTTCGTGTTTGGGCTCCTGATCGCGCCGCTCGCGAAGGCGGACATCAAAGTCGGCGACACCCTGCCCGACTGCTCGAAGATCCCCCTGATCTCGATCGATGCGAACTATCGGCCGCAGCCCTCTGGGGGCGCTTCGCTGGAGTCGGACCTTCTGTTCGACGGCGTGGCGATCGTGCACTTCTGCTCCCCGCGCCCGCAACGGGGGAGCGCGTTCCAAACGGCGTTTGTCGAGGAGCTCTCCGACCTGAGGAAGGCCGCGCAGAGCGTGCCTTATCCGTGCCGCGCGGTGGCCGTGGTGCCTCTGGGCGAGAAGGGGCGCCAGGATGCGATGACCCTGCTTGACGCCAGCCCTGAAAAGCCCTGGGGGGATATCTCGCTGTTCTACGAGCCGACCTATCCGCGGCCCGGCGTGTACCGCACGTTCCATCCGGGCGCCTCGGGCGTGGCGGATTCGGGCAAGGCCGCGGGCGACATCGCCACGCCTTGGACCTACCTGATCGGGCCGGGGCGGAAGGTGCTCGCGATCCGGGCCCCGGACAGCAAGGCGCGCCTGTACGAGTGGCTGCAGGAGAATCTGCCCGCGAACGTGATCGCGGTGCCGAAGCCGCCCTCGAGCACGTTGTCTTTGCCGGAAGTCGGGATCTGGAACTGGCCGACCTTCCGCCGTACCGCCCCGCACGCCCCCCTCGCCTCGACGCTCCCGGACGTGCTGCCTTACACGTATCTGGCCTGGCAGACCACCATCGGGCGCACGTTCGCGTCCCCCGCGGTGGTGGACAACGTGGTGTACGTCAACTCGGACTCCAAGGGGCTCCAGAGTTTGGCGCTCGCCACCGGACAGCCGTTGCTTGCGTTCCAGACCGGGGCTTCCTGGTGGAACTCACCCGTCGTGGCCGGTCGTTACGTGTACTCGATCGGCGCGCAGGGAACCCTGTTCGCCATCGACCGTGGCACGTTCGTGGTGAAGTGGAAGCGCGATCTCGGCGGGCTCGTCACGTCCTCGCCGATCGTGAGCGACGGCGCGCTGTACGTGGGCTCGCGGAACGGCTCTGTGTATGCGGTGGACGCCACAAACGGCGACGTGCTTTGGCAGTTTCAAACGGGGGGTGAGATCAGCTCCTCGCCAGCGCTGATGAACGGGGTGCTGGTGATCGGATCGGGCGATCGCAACGTGTACGCGATCGACTTCAAGACCGGCGCCCTCAAGTGGAGCGCGATCACCGACGGCCCCGTGGACTCCTCACCGACGATCGCGGGCGGCGACGTGTTGATCGGTTCGTTCGATGGAGGGCTTTACTCCTTCAAATTCGGGGACGGGACCCTGAATTGGCGCTGCCAGCTGGGGGGCTGGGTGCACTCCTCGCCTGCTGTGTCCGAGGACACCGTGTTTGTGGGCACGGTGAACTTCCCGAGGAGCGAGATCGCGTCGTTCAACTGGATCGACCTCAAGACCGGCAAGCGCAAGGGCAACTTCGACATGCCGGACGCGGTGTACTCCTCGCCCACGGTTTGGGGGGACCTCGTGCTTGTGGGTAGCCGGGATCGCCAGTTGTACGCGTTCGATCGAAAAATGCGGCAAACCCAGCCCGCGTGGACGTACCGCACGCGCAGCTACGTGCACGCGTCGCCGGTCGTGGTGGGGGACACGGTGCTGGTCGCGTCGTTCGACGGGGACCTCTACGCTCTGCGCCAGGCCAAGCCGATCCGCACGTGGACCGACGGCGACATCATCCCGCGCTGGTTCGTGGCGGCCATCTCGCAGGAGCTGCAGAAGCAGGTGGCCGAGCTCATCGACAAGGCCGCGTCGGGGCAGGTGGGGGGCGAGCACAAGTTGAGGTCGTTCGACGAGGTGTACGTCGGCATCAAGGCGGGGGCGTCGAAGCCCGGCGTGGCCCCCAAGGTGTTGCCGCGCGACGTGCCCGGCGAGCATCCCGGCGCGTCATACGTGGCCTACGTGCTTACGGCGGGGCTGCTGGCGGGGTACCCGGACGGCACGTTCAAGCCCAACGACCCCACGACTCGGTATCAGTTCTCGTACGGACTTGCGACAGTGGTGCAGTCGGTGACCCGCCCGGATTTCGCGTGGAAGGAGTTGGGCGATCGCGCTGCGAAGGGCGCCGCGGTGGAGGTGCGCATCGAGCCCGCGCCCGGCAGGCCCCGCACGATGCCCCGCGACGTGCCGGGAGACCACTGGGCCAACAAGGCGCTGGCGGAACTTGCCGGACAGGGGCTGGTGCCGATCGACGAGGAGGCGATGTTCCGCGGTGGCAAGAACCTCACGCTCAAGGACGCCGCGGCGCAGTGGAACCTGTTCGTGGAGTCGCTGAAGGTGGTTCGCACGAAGTAGGCCCCCCCCGTAGCACAGGCACCCCTGCCTGTGTCCGGCATCCCGTTTCGGGAACACAGGCAGGGGTGCCTGTGCTACAGGAGGCGCAACTCGGACTAGAATAGGAGCATGGTCCTCTGCGCGCTTGCCTTGGTGTTGCTTCAGGGAACGGTCAGCTTCGAAGCCGACGCTGTTCGAACCGACGCGCTGGTCGCCGATCTGGCCCGCCAGACGGGGCGGCAGTTGCTCTGCGATGCCGTCGTGGCGTCAGAGCCCGTCATCGCGCAGTTCAAGGATCAGCCCCTTGACGACGTGCTGACGCATCTTGCCGACGTGGTTGGCGGGGAGTGGGTGGTGAAGGGCGAGGTTTGGCGGCTGACGCGGTCGTCGAGCCTGCGCCATACCCAGGAGTTGGAGGAGGCGAAGCGGATGGCCACCGCGCTGTTGCAACTCGTGCAGACCGCTCGCAAGGCGGTGGACCAACTGCGACCCGTGGACGAGCGCGAGGCCGAGCTTCTGGTGGACCGGTACCGACTCGCGCAGATGAGCCCGGTCGACATGGACGTCGAAGTGCAGCGGATGTTCCGCACCAACCCCGTCGCCAGGGCCACGACCCGCATCCTGGCATCGATGACGGTATCCGATCTGGCTGCTGTGCGGGTCGGCGGCCGCCTGGTGTTCTCGGACAAGCCCACGCCGATGCAGAGTCCGCTTCCGGCCAAGGCAGGTCTCGCCCTGGAGGAGCTGAAGCGCGACGCACAGCTGATGCTGGCCGCAAACGAGCGGCTGGGGCAGCAGCTGCGACCGTCCATCAGCTACGGGGGACTCCCGGATGTTGGGCCCGGGCCGCAGGATTCGGGCTACGGGAAGACGATCATCGAGGTGCGCAGGCCGTCCATCGTGAGGTTCAAGGTGAACGTGACCATGGTCGGGCGCGACGGCCGCAATTGGCTGCGCGGAAGCGGTTCGTTGCCGAACGACTACGCGCCTCCGCCGGCGGTGGCTTATTCCCATGAGGGGCCCAAGTTGGCCCTGTCTGACACGGCGAAGGCCTTTGGCTACATGCGCACCGATGTCGGTGCCCGCATGGCGCAGTGGGCAAGCCGAGTGCTGCCGGATCGATCGACGATCACGGGAGGCTATGGTGTGACCTCCGCCGAGCAGGACGGCAAGGCACCGGATTTGGGATTGGGGGAGGTGCTGTCGGATCCGGTCGGTCGCGATCCCCTCGGCATCGTGTTGGGTGCCAGCCTTCGCCAGGTCGCAAGCGGCCGTGGCAAGCAGCTCTTGGCCAGCGTGTCCGATTCCACGATGGTGGACTCCTGCGGCTGGATCCTCGGCTCCTGGGTCCTCGGCTCCTCAGTGCAGACCCAGGGCGATTTGATGGATGCGCTGACCCAAGTCCGCCACCCGGCGAACGAGCGGTTGCCCCGGGTGGAGGTCTCGGAAACGGGCCCGTGGATGGTGGTTACCCCGTACCTGAAGGTGCTCGCGCGTGAGCAGCGGATGAACCGCAGCGCCTTGAAGTCGTTACAGGACGCTGTTCGGGCCCAAGGCGCTGTGCGGATTGCCGATGCGGCGCGCTACCTCGAGAAGGCTCCGGCCCCGCCGTCGTTCTTCTCGCTCGACTCCCTCTATCTCAACCACTTCGAGCCGCGGATCGATCCAAGCGCGTTCGAACTGCTTCGCAGTCCAGCGTTGCCGTTTGTGGCTCGTCTGAGCCCGCAAACTCTGCGGTCCCTCGAGGCTGGGGTGTTCGTGCGCGACCTGACGCCGGACCTGAGGGAGTCGGTCCGGCGGTGGGTGTTCGACGTGCCGGAGTCTTCCGGGGATCTGTCGATGCGCGAGATGGAGCTGCAGAAGCCTCTGGCGACCGAGACCACGGAGGTGTTTCCAAACGGCATACCTGCCGGGGCACAGGTGTTCATCGAGCGCTCGGATGCCCCGGCAGTGATCGCCCGCGCGGAGTCGGGCTTCCGATTCTTCATGAGCATCGACAGCCTGGGGTTTTTCGAGGCGGACTCCGCCCAAAAAGCCGCCGATGGGAATCCGCTCGCACGCAAGCTCGTGGGTTACCGGCCCGCGAGCCAGGCGACCTACTGGGTGCGCGTCGTGTTGCCCGGAGGGAAGGACCTCAAGTTCGGCCTGACGGAGACGCTCGCACTGCCCGGAAGCCAAGAGGGCAAGCGCGAAGAGCTTCCCAAATCAGCGTTGGACCGGATCGAGTTTGCCCGCAAGGCGTTTGCGGGGGGATAGATGTTGCGGGCGACGTGCATGATATCGAAATGGTATCGTTTTGATATCATCGCCCCGAGTGGAATGGCGCCAGTCTCTCGCATAGTGGCGCGGACGTCCCGTCTGCGATATCCCGGCCACCTGTGTTTGGGAGGCAAACCAGGGCCGTGGCCTGCGTTTCGCAGACGGGACGTCCGCGCCACTATTCACGAGCCTGGCACCGCTGCGCGACCAGGGGGTGATCATGGACGAGGAGTTCGGTCGGCAAGAGGCCAAGATCTTGGGCGTGGGTCATAGACTTGCTTGAAGGTTGTAAGATGGGACTTGGTCCTCATGGAAGTCATGGTGTTACGCCTGTCTAGGTTTTTCGCGGTGGTTCTCCTGATTGCCGCTGCGGTGGCGTGCGTGTCCGAGCAGGCGGGCTTTGTCCTTGATCGTTCCACGCCGGAAAGGGCCGCCAAGTCGTTTGTGGAGCTCGTGAACAGGGGTGATCCGAGGCAGGCAGCGGTTTGCATTCTTGGTGGATCGCCCTCGACGATGCGCGAGGGCAGACTCAACGCTGGCGCTTATCTCGAGCTGACCGACGTGAGCGTCGAAGTCGAGGGGGACAAGGCAAGGCTCTCCGGTCGCCTTGTTCTGTACGACAAGAAGCTCGCGGACCTGACCGCGGGCCTGGCGGCCATGGAGGGCGATATGAAGCAGCTGTCAGAGCGCTACTTGCCGGGGTCCTTTGCAATCAGGTCGCTGGGCGAGAGGATTCAGAGGATGCGGAAGAAGATTCGCGAATCGAGTCGGACTGCCCGGCCGCTCGGCTTCCCGCCCCGAGGCAGCGTGCTGCTAAGCAAGGTCGAGGGAGCATGGAAGATCGTGCCCGCCTCCCGAAGAGGGCACGCGAGGTTCCTGGGCGAGCTTGCGAACTACGTCATGTCGTTTCAGGGCCTGCGCTTTAGGGTGGTTGTGGTCGAGTGTGATAGGCGGTGCGGGGCCGTGACTCGGACACAGGCAGGGGTGCCTGTGCTACATGTCCGACCCCGTAGCTCAGACGCTCGATGCCCGTGACGGCGGGTCGCTGGGCGAGGGCTTCCCGTAGGGCGTCGCCAAGCGTGAGCCCCGAACTCGTCAGCGACCAGCCGGCCAGCGGGAGCGAGGGGTTGTCGCGGACGGTTCCCAGGCGGTTGAAGGTGGCGTTGAGGCGGTCTGCCATGCTGCCCGAGCGTACGAGCACATTGCGCTCCAGCGTATTGCGCAGGGGGGCCATGGGCTGGTCGTCGAGGATGGAAACCAGGTCGGGGAAGCGGGTGCGCCAGGGCTCCGCACCCGACGGCACTGCGGCAAGGCGCTCCTTCAGCGTGTCGGCTTGGGCGTAGAATGACAGCGTGACCGATGGGCAGACCTTCTACGACGAGGACGAGGCGGAGACGATCCTCCGCCTGGCCGCCCGGCACTCCGGTTTGGAAGGCGGAATGACCCGCGAGCGGTTGCTGGCCACTGCGGAGGAACTCGGCATTTCCCCTGCCGCCGTCGAGGCCGCCGAGCGCGAAATCCGCGGCGCGCGCGAAGTGGATGCGCTTCGCAAGGAGTACGAGGCGGAAGTCCGGCGGGGCCACTGGTCGGAGGTGTCTTCGTGGCTCCGTGGGTCTGTCGTTCTGTTCGGGATCAACCTGATCATCGAGGGGTTCCAGCTCGGCCCCCTCGCCGATTTCTGGTGCGTGTGGCCCATCGGGATCTGGGGCTTCGTGCTGGTGGGACGGATGATCGAGAGGGCGGTCACGCACAGGGTTGCGGGAGAGGAGCGCTTTCAACAGTGGCGCGCGAGGCGTGAGCGGCGCAAGGCGCGGGGTGCGGGCCACGGTCTCGAACGCCGGGTGGAGACCCTCGTGGAGGACGCCCTCGAGGACGCGTTGCCACCCCTCGAGTCCATGGATGGGCAAGTGCGCCCCGGTTCCTGAGGAGTCGGGGTAGTGGAAGTCGGGTGAACTCGGACTAGAATAGGAGCATGGTCCTCTGCGCGCTTGGCCTCGTTCTGGTGCAAGGCTTGGTCAGCTTCAAAGCAGACGCGGTGCGTACCGACGCGCTGGTCGCCGATCTTGCCCGCCAGACGGGGCGGCAGTTGATTTGCGATGCCGTGGTGGCGTCCGAGCTCGTCATCGCGCAGTTCAAGGATCAGCCGCTTGACGACGTGCTCAAAGTGTTCGCGGGCGGGTAGTCGTTGCTGGCGACGTGCATGATATCGAAATGGTATCGTTCTAATATCATCACCCCGGCTGGGATGTTGCCAGGCTCCTGCATAGTGGCGCGGGCGTCCCCGTCTTCGATATCCCGGCCACCTGTCTTTGGGAGGCTGGCCAGGGCCGTGGCTTGCTTTTCGCAGACGGGACGTCCGCGCCACTATACGAGAGCCTGGCACCACTTCGCGACCAAGGGGCGATCTTGGGCGCAGGTCATTGATTCTTGGCGGTATGCATCGGTGGTCCCGTCCTACCAGACCCTTGCTACTTCGTCCCGACACCGAAGCCCAACCGCTCCAGACACGCGACCTGCGGACGGTCGGCCACAGCTTCCCGTAGGGCGTCGCCAAGCGTGAGCCCCGAACTCGTCAGCGACCAGCCGGCCAGCGGGAGCGAGGGGTTGTCGCGGACGGTTCCCAGGCGGTTGAAGGTGGCGTTGAGGCGGTCTGCCATGCTGCCCGAGCGTACGAGCACATTGCGCTCCAGCGTATTGCGCAGGGGGGCCATGGGCTGGTCGTCGAGGATGGAAACCAGGTCGGGGAAGCGGGTGCGCCAGGGTTCGGCCGTCACCGGAACCGCGGCGAGGCCCTGCTTCATGGTGTCCAGGGACGATGCAGCCCAGCCGAGGCCTCGATCGTCCGTCGAGAATCCGAGAGTGCAGCCGAGCAACAGGTTGTCGCGCACGATGTTCTCGCGTCCGCCGCCGATCAGCATCGCCCAATGGCACTCGATGAACACGTTGCGCTCCACGGTGATGCCCGAGAGCTGGTCGTCGAGGTACACGGCGTTCTCCCACTTGCGCATTCCGCGGATGCGCGCGAACAGGTTCTCCCTGATGACCGTGCCGCGTGCGGTCCAATCGCGCCCGCCGTACACCGCGCCGCCGTCGCCGGTGTCGCTCAAGAGGTCCACGAAGCGGCAACGCTCGATCAGGTGGTCGTTGCCGGAGAAGATGATCGCGGAGTGGGGCGCCTCGCGGAATTCGCAGCGCCTGATTGTGATGCCGACGCCGTTCAGCTTCACCGCGGGTCGGTAGGTTCGCGCCCGGCGCATGAAGCGGCGAAAGCTGCAATCTACGACGACGAATCCGGAGCCTGCGAGGGTCGTGCGGTCGCCCCCGTCAAGAAAGAACCCGCCCTCTCCGGTGTCCTCGACCGTGCACCCTCGCAGGGTGAGATCCTTGCCACCCTGCCCCGACACGGCGTTGAGCCCGAGGTTTCGAAAGGTGCACCGCTCGATCGTGACCCTAAGGCCGCCCGCGACATCCACCGCCCGCCCTCGGGAGTTCTCGAACGTCAGGCCGTCCAAAGTGATCCCTTCGGCGCCCACGAGGCTGATCAGGGGCTCCGAGAGGCGCGTGAGTTCGAGGGGTTCGGTTTCGGACGTGGGCCAGAACACCAGGCGATCGCCGGCGGTCGCGTACTCGCCGGGTTGATCGAGCTCTTCAAGCACGTTCTCGAAGCGGATGGGCTGTCCCGGCGCGAGGCCGTAGTGGTGCGGGCCCATCAGGGACACGGTGGTGCCCTCGATGCGCTCCACGGGGATGCTCTCGTCGGCCCAGTCCCACTTCCAGTACCCATAGGCCCACACGTCGCCGGCACCCCAGGTGGCGGGCCGGTCGGTTCCAATGGTGAACTGCGGCTTCTTGCCCTTCACAACCTCCTCGCGGGGCACGTCGCCGCCTTCGATCACGCGTGCGATGGGGATCATGCCGTCGTTGGGCCATTGAGCGAGGCGTTGCGCCTGGTTGCCGACAATCAGTTCGCACGGCGCGTCGCCTGCAACGGCAAACCCCCTCGGCCTTTGGAAATCACGCGCGGCGAGTCCGTATTGGCCCAGACGAATCTGCTTGGCGTGCGTCCGAGCGAGTTTGGGAAGGCGGGCCGCCAAATCGGCGTCGAGGGTATCGATCGAGCTTGGTGCAATGCGGAACCCCCCGGTGAGCACCACGCCCGGTTTTGCCCGGATTGCAATACCCGAGTAGCCCCTGTCGAGCCGCAGGCCCCGAGCCAGCGCGTACCGGCCCGAGCGCAGCACGATCCGCTTGTCTTTCCCGACCACGGCGATCTCGAGGGCGCGCCCCAGCGTCCTCACCGGCCGCGCGGAAGTGCCGGGATCTTGGTCTGACCCGGATGGCGACACGACGATCTCGGCGCCGGTCGCCCTGGAGGCAAACAAAGCGAGGGACGCGAGCATCACCGGGCGCCAATGGAGATTCATGGGTCACATCTTCCCACATGGTGAGCTCGCGCACCCCCGACACGGGGGTGGCACGGGATTCTCTCGACCCCATGCAACACCCT
>CAYJMZ010000059.1:0-12312 GCA_964370995.1 uncultured Fimbriimonadaceae bacterium
GACTACCGCCCATGATTCGTTTTTCTAGCCTCGACTGCTGAAGCTACCGAGGCATGAGGTCGGGGTTATTTGGACTGGATTGACGGTAAGCCCGGTACAACTGCCAGTTCTCGTGGTCTGATTGTTGCTCTGGTAATCGGGGGCACGAGCCTTTGCGTAGACTGTTTGAGCGGTCACGAGAGAAAACATGAAGAAACTGTTCGCACTTGCATTTTTGTTTGCGGTTGCCGCCGTCGGCCAGGCTGGCACGCTGTTCGGCCTTTCCTCGAACTTCTTTGGAGGCACTCCCGGCCAGCTGTGGTCGATCGATGAGTCCACGGGCGCGGCGGGCTTCATCGCCGACGTCGTGGGAAGCGGGGGGGCCGTCAACACGAGCCTCGTTGGCTTGGCGTCGCTTGGCGGCCAACTTTACGCGTGCGACGTTTTTGATTCCACCGCACGGTTTGGGACGATCGACTCGGCGACCGGTGTGTTCACCGCGATCAGCGCGCAGAACGGAGGGGCCAGCATCAACTGGTTCACGCTTGCGCCGGACCCGGTCTTAAACACGATCTACACGATCGAGCGGGAGGCGTCTGCACCGTTTTCCGGTCATCTGCTGTCCGTCGATCCGCTGAACGGCAACGTGACGGATATTGGCTTGGCGTCGCTCGCGGGAGTCGCTGTGTCGATCGACGACTTGGCGTACGACACCGGCAATTCGACCCTCTATGCGGTCGGCGAAGGCAACATCTACACGATGAACGCCGGCACGGGCGCCCTCACCCTGCTCGCGGGCGGGTACGGCGCGTTCAACAACGTGGCGGACCTCACCTACGACCCGTTCGTCGACGGGCTGTTCCTCAACGACGGTGCGAACCTGTATTCGGTCGATGCGGTCTCCGGCGCGAACGCCTTCATCGGGGCAAACGGTGGAAGCCAGACGATCGACGGCTTGGCCCCGGTCCCCGAGCCGTTCACAGTGGTGGGTCTGGGCGGACTGCTGCTGGCCACCGCGGCCCGTCGCAGGCTGCGCAAGTCTGGGTAGAGGGGGATCGGGTTGAGGATTGAGGATTGAGGATTGAGGGGCAAACTCCCGGTTCCCGTTTCCCGATCCCCGTCACCTCGGCGGTGGGCGGGTGCCGCCGATGGGGCCTTTCAAGGGGGGTGGCGGGTTGGTGGACTTCGGCACTTCATCCTCGTCGGGCATCAGCGTTCCCTTGAGGCCCATCGCCGACCAGTCGTCCTCGTTCTCCTTGGTGGAGATGTCGAACCAGCGCGCGGTGACGTCGTCGCCTAGGGACGTCTTGACCCGCAGGTCGTCCTTGCCCTCGGTGGCGTACATCTTCAGCCGTTCGGCCTCGCCGTCGTACTCGGCGTGGTCGGCCCACACGTAGCGCCAGCGGCCGCGGTCCATCTGCTGCATTGCCTGGGGGGTGCCGGTGACCACCGCGTGCCGCTTGCCCTTGGCGTACCAGTACTCGATCTGGGTGGCGGTGACGGAAACGGGATATTGGCGAGACGACTTCGACGAGCGCACCGCGTCGTCCGCCGCCTTGTCGGCCTCGCTCTTCTGCACGTCGGGGGGCGACGGGCGGCCCTTGGCGACCTCGTCGGGCACCATCGGGCGGAACGGCGGGATCTCCTCGACGGCGAGCTTCTGCTCCTTCTCGGGCTTGATCAGCATGTCCACGTTGCCCGTGAGCACCGCGCGCTTCTCCTTGCGGTACACCACTGCGCGCTCGCACACCATGTTCGACTTCGCGCTGAAGTAGTACACATGCCCGGTCGCCACGATCACGTCCGTCTTAACGTTGTGCTCGATCTTGTCGGCCTTGACGATCACCTCGCCGTCGGTGGCCTCGGCATTCAGCAGGGTCTGGATGTCGCCCTTGTGGACGGTGAGGCCGTCGGTCTTGAACTTCCAGTGGGTCGGCTCGCCGCCCTGGATCTCCTGAAGCGGGCCCACCGTGGTGCCCGACCAAGTGGCGGGACCCGTGGTGTACGTCTCGTCGTCCATCGCGTACACGAGGCTGTCCGCGACCACGTCGCCATCGAACAGCCGGCCCTTGATCGGACCCGGCACCTTGAGCTTCGACGTGCGCTCGTCGTAGGTAAACCCGGGGGTCTTGAGGTTCATCTTGTCGTTCTGGACGTGCACGCCGCCCTCAGCCCGGAACGTGCGCAGTACCGCGTCCCATGTGCCGCGGGGACCGTCGAACGCAAATTTGCCCTTGCCCGACTCGTACGTGCCGTGCGTGACGTTGACGAGTTCGAAGAGCTGGCGGTCGTCGCGCACGTTGAGGCGCTCGATGTTCGCGGTCGCCCGAAGTAGGCCCCGCTCGTAGCTCTTGAGTTGTACGCCGCTGAGTTGGATCGCCATGTGCCGTCCGAGGGATGCAGGCGAGCGGCGAAGGTGCGCAAACGGGTCCAGCGCCGCGAGCTCGCGCAGCCAGGCTGTGCCCAGCACGATGCCGATGACGCCCAGGACGCCCCATCCGATTTGCCGAAGGGTCTTGCGGACCTTCATTGTTGCCTCTTTGTCTTCATGGGATGGGAATCCGCGAGACGCGGAAGCCACCTTGGGAACCCGAGGGTTGGTTAGTTGAGAACCACATCGCGTTGCACCACTTGGTTTGGTTGTGTGAGAACTATCGTCTCGTCTGGCGCGGTGAGCAGGCCGTTCACATAGCTTAAGACGTACGTGCCGGGGGAAAGCCACAACTTGTAGAGGCCGTCGCCGCCGACGTTCGCGATGCGCACGGGCGTCCCGGCGAGCTTGGCGGTCACTACCGTGCCTTGCGCGTTGACGCTGGGCGAGACGCGGCCCCACACGTTGTAGGGCGGCCCGGGTGGCGTCGTGTTGCTGGTCGGCGTGATCAGGATGTCGTCCACGGTGACGATTCCGGCCACGGCGAGGTTGGGCTGCGCGCTGAACTCGGTGGCGAAGAAATCCGTTGCGCGCACGGTACCGGCGATGCCCCAGAACGCGGTTTGCGTGGCGCTCGAGTACGCGACGTCCACGAGGTCGTAGCGTCCATCGACCGCGGTGGTCCCGATTCGGCCCGCAAACGACACCGTGGCGCCTTGAACCGGGGCGTTGTTCGTCGAGTTGAGCACCCGCCCTTGGAGGCGCACCCTCTCGGGACCGATCCACAGGTCCCCGATATCGGTGGTGCCGGATGCCGGCGCGAACGTGAACGTCCACGTGCTGCCCCCGTTCAGAGGATCGACCAGCACCGACGTGGCTCCCGCCTTGGCCGCAACCTGGAAAGACCCGTCCGACAGGGAGGTGAGCGTGCTGGAACTGCCGCTCTGAACCGAGGCCGCGGGGTTGGGAGGGCCCCCCGTGGCCACGTGCAGAACGCGCCCCACGAGCGTTGCGGGCGGGCTCGGTGGACCACCGCCTCCGCATCCCGCCAACGCCAGCGCGGCGGCTAGCACGACAAACCTCATCGCAGGTCCCTCGCGGCCACCGAGATCTCGATCCACTGCTGCGCCGAGCGGGGTCGGAACCGAAACGTCTGGCTCGGCAGCATCCCCTTGCGCTGGTTGGTGACCGGGTTGTACACCGTCAGCCGGTCCACCCTGCCGGCGAGTTGGTCGAAGGTGAGCTCGACCGTGCGGTACGGGCGCAGGCCCTCGAGTTGGATGCGGTACGTCGCGTTGCCGAGGGGGCGGATGTCGCGGTAGGTTCGCTCGGCGTTCTCGACCCAAGCCTGGAAGCCGCCGATGCCGGGAGGCAGGCCGCCGTCCTCGCGGGGGTCGAAGCCGCGCGACGCGCCGGGTGCCTCGCCGAGCAGCGTGCCCGAGCGTTGGCCGCCGTCGTCGAAGTTCGCGCCCAGCAACCACGCGTCGGGGGGGTGTCCGCCCGCCCGGGGCTCGGGGGCTCGACCGCGCGCGCCGAGCGGTGTCTGGGGTGTGAACAGCAGCGTAGCGCCTTCAGCAGCGAGCACGCGCACGAAGTAGCCTTTGCCGGGCTCGAAGGTCGTGGCGGCCACCATCGTGCCGGTCTCCGGCGCGCCGGTGTGCGGATCTGCCGCCCCGGGCTGGAACGTGAAGAAGTCGGTGCCGATGTCCGAGCCCGCCGCCTCGACGTACGTGCGCGGGAAGCCGGTGGAGCGGATGACCCGCACGCGCGAGGTGGGCGTGCTCTCGGGAAGCGGGTTGGCGATCATGTTCCACCCGGGCCTCAAGGCCACCGCCGTGGGCGTGCCGGGGCTGGTGACCGCCGGCGCCGAGAACCCCGGTTGTGCGGCGTCGAGCCTCACGAAGAACGCGTGGCCCTCGCGAAACGGCCCGACCGTCGGGTACAGATCGTACGCGGCCCGCGAGGCGTTGTAGCGCGCGACGAGCACCTGCGAGGGGGAGATCCCCAAGATCTGGGCCGCGTCGCCGGCAAGGGGGTCCGCAGAGAATCCCAGAAGCGACATGCCCTTGCTGAGGCCCCCCGCCGGCGCAAACAGGGTGTCGCCGCCGACCCTCAAGTCGAGCCCCAGTTCGCCGGGGCCCTTGTTCACGCGCCGCGTCAGCACGGTCGTGTCGAGCCCGAAATCGGTGCGGATCACCTCGACGGTCAGCCTCTGGTTACCCAGGTAGGACGCCGTGTCGATGCGCGCGCCGAACGCCCCGTTCCGCACAGGGATCGTGTCCACCGTCGTCGCGCCATAGGTCAGCCGCACGCGCCCGGTGCTCGTGCCCACCAGGCCGAGGCCGACCACGGTGCCGTAGAAATCGTTTGGAGTGGGGTTCGTGGCGGTCGCGATCGAGCCGGCGGGAACGTACGCCCGGGCGATGCGGTCCTGAACCGGGATGTCGATGGCCACGCGGTACGGATCGCCCGCGAACAGGTCGGGGAAGTTGGGTGCAACCGAGCCGAACGCGCCCGCGATGTCCATGCGGTCTTCCTGCGCGCTGGGGAACACGCGGTTGAAGCTGCTTTCCCAGAAGATGGGGAACGCGGTGCCGCTCAGGAGCGTCTCATCGCCGTTTGCCAACGTGTCGAAGTAGGTCGCCTGCACGTCGAACACCCCGTAATCGTTGCCGCCCAGGCCCGAGGAGATGGGCACGGGCTGCACGAGCAACTTGGGGCCGTACGTGAGGCGCGTGTCCAGAATCTGTTGGCGCGCGAACCACGACGCGAAGGACTTTCCCTCCACCATCGCCCCCGGACCCGCCAGGGAGTCCAGCACCGTTTGGCCGAGGGCGACCAGCCCGGGGACGTCCGACGCCAGCCCGGGCTGAGCGTAGAACGCGCTGTTGAACGATGCGGCGAAGGACGGATACTCGACGAGCACCTTCTGCCACGCCGATCCCGCCATCTGATAGCGGAGGAGGTAGATGCCGCCCAGACTGCCGCCTGCGGGAAGGGGCACGTCGATCAGGTTGGACGCGATGAACCGCGGGCCACCGAGCGCGCGCTGGTTGTACCAGTCGTAGAAGGGGCCCACGTCGTAGGTGTTCTCGAGGACCTGTGCGATCTGCGAGGCGGAAAGGGCCCCGGGCATCGCACCCGGCGCACGCGCGATGCGCATCGTCGCGGCGCGCACCAGACCCTCTTGGAACGCGTCGTAGCCGTACGCGCTGGGCCCGAGGTACGCGAGCAGCAGCGTGTGAAGGAAATTGACCGCCGCCGCCTCGTTGTTCGAGTAGACCGGAAACCGGATCTCCCGTTCGCCAAACCCGTTGTCGGGGATGAAGATGCCGCCCGCCACCGCGTCGCGGTCGCCGATGTCCGCGTCGTAGCTCCGCACGCGCACCGACCCACCCACGGACGGGGTGCCGAACAGGATGTCGATGGTGGGGCGCGCCGTGTCGAGCACGCTCTGCAACAGGTCTTTGTACACGGCGGGGAACACGCGCGGGCCGGCGGCGTCGAACGCGAGCGTGATCGGCGAGGACCCACCCCTGCCGCCGCGCGTGCCGGACATCGACGTGCGGGGCACGATCCCCCGAACCGTGAGCCGGGCGACCATGGGCATCGTGAAGGGGATCGACGCGTCGTAGCGGCCCGAGCGCGCCAACATGCGCCGCGTGCCCTCCGTCATCTTGGCGAGGTTTCTTGCCAGGGCGCGCGCCGACGCGTCGACGCGTTGGCCCACCTGTTCGGACGAGCGCAATCCGGAGATTTCGACCGAAAGGCTGGTGGCCTGCGCTTGGGACAGGGTTGCCGCCAAGAGAGCGGCGCCAAGGAGAAGGATGCGTTGAAGTTTCACGAGGTCACCGTGGAGGCAAAGGCCAGAGGGGCGAGCGGTTGCCCGTTGCCCCTTTGACCACCGGGAGGGGCGCTTAGTTCGCGATGAACTCACCCACCCGGCTGATCGTTCGGCTGTCGTCGCCGTTGGCGAGGCCGAGCACCACGTAATAGTACCGCCTGCCGGTCGTGAGCGCGGGGCCCCCATAGTCGAGGAACGTGTTCGAGGTGCGCGCCGAAACGTTGTTCCAGATCGATTCCACGTCGAGGCCCGGATAGCGGTCGAACACGAACACCACGTAGGAGGTCGCGTCGGTGGCGGCGAACCACTGGAATCGGGGCGTGAACCCTGTGGGAGATCTCAGCCCGAGGTCTCCGAGCGCCGTGACGCCGTAGCGATCGCTGGGGACGGATTCGCTCCCCGGGGTGTCGGGATAGAGGGTGCCTAGAGAGGTGACCTCGTAGTAGTAAGCAGGGCCCTGAACGAGCCGCTCGTCGAGGTCGGCGAAGAAGGTCGCGTTCGGGTCGCGGAGGAAGTCGATCGGCGCGACGGCACCCGCCGGGCTTGTTCCCCGGTACACGCCGAATCCGAGGAGCGACGTGCTGCTCACAGGGTCCCAATAGAGGTCGGTCTCGATGTGGTTGCCGCCGTCGGAGGTTCGGGACGATGCCCTTGCGTGGCGCGGGTCGAACAGCCGTTTGACGGCCTCGAGCGCGGCACGGTCCGCGGGCGAGCGGGAGTCCTCACGTGGAGACGTCCAGACCACCGCGGACAGGTTTTGGGGTGCCGGCAGCGCGGGGTTGGTGCCGTCGTCGAGCGTAAGGTTGACCGTGCGGTGCTCCGACGTGGCGAGGTTCACGACCGTGCTGTCCGAGTTGTAGCCGCGGGCGCTGCCGGTGATTTCGTAGTCGATCCCCGCCTGCAAACCGTTGAGGTCGTAGACGCCGTTCGCATCGGTAAACGCGATCGAACTCGAAAGCGCGTTGCCAAGCGCAAACACCTTGGCCCCCGAGAGGAGCCCCCCGGAGCGATCGCGGACGGTTCCGCGCACCCCAGCCTGTTGGTTGTCGCGGATGACGGCGATGTTGAGCGACTTGCTCCGCTCCTGCGAGAAGATTTGGACCACGTTTTGGCCGGTGAACCGCAAGCCGTCCTGCGTGACTTCGGCGCGGATGAGATGCTCCCCTTCGGAGACGTCCTCAAGCAGGTAAGTCCCGCTCGAGTTCGACACTGTGGAGCGGCTTCCCCATGTCACGCGCGCGCCGCGGACGACGCCGCCGTTGGCATCGGTGACGACCCCGGAAACCTGGCCTGGGGGCAGGCCGCCCGATCCGCATCCGGCCAACACAAGGCCGAGGGCGAAGGGAAAAAGCAGAAAATTCGTTCTCACATAGGGAAGAACGCGCCCGGAGACCCTTCGGTTACGCTCTGATCGACGTCCCGGTACACTGTCTGCCGTGTCGGAACCAAAAAGCGTATCGTCGATGAGCGTCGAGCAGATCATGGAGGTGCTCCCCCACCGGTATCCGATGTTGCTGGTGGATCGGATCCTCGAGATGGATCCCGGCAAGCGGTGCCGCGGATTGAAGAATGTGACCATCAATGAAGCGTTCTTCGTCGGCCACTACCCTGGCAGGCCGATCATGCCTGGCGTGCTGATCGTCGAGGCGATGGCCCAGGCGGGCGGCGTGGTGATGTTGAGCCAGCCCGAGAACGATGGAAGAGTGCCCTTGATCGGGGCGATCGACGACGTGAGGTTCAAGCGCCCCGTGGTGCCTGGGGACCAGTTGATCAGCGATGTGGAGCTTCTTTGGTTCCGCAAGGGGATCGGGCGCATGCGTGGGGTCGCGACGGTGGACGGCGAAGTGGCGGCCACCATGGAAATGACGTTCGTGCTGGTGCCGAAGGTAGGATAGTGGCCAAGGTTCATTGCCTGGCGGTGGTCGATCCAAGGGCCGAACTCGGCGCGGATGTCGAGATCGGGCCGTTCTGCGTGGTCGAGGCCGGGGTCCAGATCGGCGAGGGCACGGCTCTCGAGTCGCACGCGGTAATCAAGGCCGGCACGACGCTGGGCAAGCGAAACCACGTGGGACAGGGCGTTATTCTTGGCGGCGATCCGCAGGACCGCAAGTACGCCGACGAGCCGACGTTCCTTACGATCGGCGACAACAACCGCTTTCGCGAGTTCGTGACGGTTCACCGCGCCACTGGTGCGGGCAATTGCACGGTCATCGGCAACGACTGCTTCCTCATGGCGTACTGCCACATCGGCCACAACACGACGCTGCACGACTCGGTGACGATGGCCAACGCGTGTTCGATCGCGGGGCACGTGACCCTTGAGGCGATGGTCAATATCGGCGGGATGACTGGCATTCACCAGTTTGTGCGTGTCGGGCGGTCTGCGATGGTGGGCGGGTTTACGAAGGTCGTGCGGGACGTGCCGCCGTTCACGGTGTTCGACAACGAGGGCGTGCGCGACATCAACGCGATCGGCTTGCGGCGCCTCGGTGTGAATTCGGCGGCGCGGCTGGCGTTGCACAAGGCCGTGAAGTTGCTGTTCAAATCCCAACTGGGCTTGACGAACGCGCTGGAGACGGTTCGCCGCGAGGTGCCGTCCACCGAAGAGGTCGAGTACCTGATCGCGTTTCAGGAGCGGGTGTTTCGCGGCAAGAACGGCCGCGGCGATCAGCCGTGAGGCTGTTCGTTTCGGCGGGCGAGGCTTCGGGCGACGCGTACGGCGCGGCGCTGGTTGCCGCCCTGGGGCCGGATTCGGGGTTTGCGATCGAGGCGGTGGGCGGGCCGAAGCTGCGCGCGATTGGCGCGTCGATCGTGGCCGATTCGACGCGCTGGGGTTCGATCGGCATCGCCCAGGCGCTGCGTTTGGCCGCGCGGCTTATTCGTGGCTTCTTCCGGGCCAAGCGCGCGCTTGCCGCGGGGGCTCCGGGGTTGTTCCTGCCGATCGATTTCGGCTACATGAACCTGCGCCTCGCGCGTCACGCGAAGGGCTGCGGGTGGAAGGTGCTGTACTTCATCCCGCCGGGGTCGTGGCGGCGCGACCGGCAGGGCAAGGATTTGCCGGCGGTCACGGACGCGATCGTGACGCCGTTCCCGTGGTCGGCCGAGACCCTGCGGGCGATGGGTGCCGACGCGCACTTCTTCGGGCACCCGCTCAAGCAGATGGTGGCGGCGGGGCCCTCCGCTCCCTTCCAGCGGGCGTCGATCGCGGTGTTGCCGGGCAGCCGGGACGACGAGGTCGCGCGCAACCTGCCAATCATCGCCCAGGCCCTGGCCGGGTTCAACGAGCCCGTGGAGTTCGCGGTCGCGCCCTCCATCGTGAGTGCGCGGCTCTCCCAAATGTGGAAGCGTTGCGCGCCTGCACGGAGCGGCGATGCGTTCACCGAGGGCGACACATACGGGGTGCTCAAGCGCGCCAAGGCTGCGGTGGTGTGCAGCGGCACCGCCACGCTCGAGGCCGCCCTGTGCCGATGCCCCTCCGTCGTGATGTACCGCGTGGGTCCCTTCGTGGAGCTCCAGGCGCGAATCGTGCGGCTGAAGATCGAATTCATTAGTCAACCTAACATTCTGCTGCAGCGGGCCGTGCTTCCCGAATTGATCCAACACGCCGCCACACCGGGCGCGCTGCGTGCGGCATTGGAACCCTTGCTCTCCGACACGCCCGCCCGCAAGGCGCAACTGGCCGCGTTCGAGGAGCTGGACGCGCTCCTAGGCCCCGCCGACGCGATCGACCAGACCGCCGAGTTCGTGAGGGGCTTTTAGAGTGCGCGAACTCCCGTTCGCGCTTTCCCACACCGCGGAGCGGCTCCGCCGCACGGGAAGAGCGCGGACACGGAGTCCGCGCACTCTAAAAATCATCCCTTGGGTTTCAACTCCACCTTCAACGCGGAGTATCCGTCGATCTCGAATTGCTCCGCGCGGATCTTGTGGGTGCCGCCCAGCTTCAGGGTGGCGGTGTCGAGCGTTGGGCCGTGGTAGGTCCAGTTGTCGATCACAAGCTTGCCGTCGACCCACACGCGCACGCCGTCGTCGCTGGTCACGTTGAGCGTGTACTCGCCCTTGGGGAGTTCGAACGTGCCTTCAGCCAGGGTCGCGAAGTAGTTGTCGGGAACACCTGGGCCCGGAGAGCCGCCCCACGCGTAGCTGACCGTGTCGGTCTTCTCGGTCCTGATCGGGGTGCCCTCTGACAGCAGCTTCTCGAATGCGGGCAGCATCGTGCGCGGCTCCTGCGTGGCCTTGTCGTAAGCGAACCACTTCACGGTCCAGTCGATGGGCGTGAAGAACTGGCTGTACTGGAACCGGTAGGGCTTGCCGGCGGCCGTGCGGACCCCAAAGGGCGACACGACCGCACCGCCGCGGTACTGAAGGTCGAGCAGCAGATCCGTGGCTTTGCCGGGGATCATGCGCACGTCCACGAATCCGGGCACCGTGCCGTGCGTGGGCGTGAGCGTCGCGCCGCGGACGGTGGTGGCCTTCCACGTGCCCTTGGGCCCGAGGACCTCGAAGCGCATCGAGCCGTCGGGGTTCTTGCCGCGCGGCCAGAGGATGGGCGCCCTGAAGTCGTAGGGACCCCACTCGTCCACCAAGATGTACTTGCGGCCACGCAGGGCACCGGCGGGCAGCAAGGCCTCGTGCCCCCCAGCCAGCCTCTTCGGCGCCGTCGACGGGCTGATGCCCGGTGACACCGGGTAGGGGGGACGGCCGAACATCGGCAGGTGGTTCTCGCCGATGCCGGCGTGCTGCGGCAGCTGGGGGTTGGCCGGCAGGTTGTTCTCGAGGAACTTCAGGCCGGTCACGTCGTCCGTCAACCGAAGCGGCAACCGCACGTCCTCAAAGGTGTTGTTTCGCACGACCACGTCCTTCGTGTCGCGCAGGCTGATGGTGACGTCGCCGCCGTCAAACACGTTGTCGCGGATCCTGTACCCGTGGCTCACCGTGTCGTGGTGTTTCGGGTAGCCCCAATTGGGGTCCTGGGTCTTGTTCTGCCACAGGTTGATGCCTAACTTGTTGTTGCGGAACGTGTTGTTGGCGATCGTGTTGTTCTGACCGTGCTCAAGCGCGATGCCCTCGTCGTTGTCCACGAACGAATTACCCACGATCAGCGTGTCGAAGCTGTAGCCGCCCCACACCCCGTGCCAACACTCGTCCACGCGGTTCGCGATGAACATGTTGCGGCTGAAGGTGGCCTCGATGCCGTTCGTGGGGGCGTGGCTGAAGTCGTTGCCGAACACGAGGTTGCCGTTACACCCGCCCTCGCCGGTGTCCATGGTGGTCTGGCCCGCCCACAGGAAGAACCCGTCGCCGCCGTGGGTGACCGAGTTGTACGCGAACGTGTTGCGGTGCGACTGCTCGTAGATGAGGATGCCTGCCGAGTCCTGGCCGCGGTTGTACACGCCGTGGCTGTAGCCGCGCACGCACCAATCGATCTTGTTGTGCATGATCACGTTGTCGCTGGAGTGGTACATGCCAAGGCCCAGCGCGCTCAAAAAGGAGAAGTTATTGTTCCAAATCTTGCCTTTATTGGACTTCATGATCATCAGGCCGCTCTGGCCACCCGTGGCCGTGCAACCCTTGACCTCGAACCCGTCGCACCCGCTGAGGTAGATCCCCTGTCCGTAGCGCAGCCACTCCTCCTTTTCGTTGTGGTGGAACGACATCCAGTCGGCCCCATCCTCCCTCTCGAGGGTCGAGAGCAGGTGCTGCTTCCAGTTGTACGAGAAGTTGGAATCGAGGATGCGGAGCCCGGGCACGTCGCGCGCGATCAGCCCGTGCCGGTAACCGCGCACCACGAGGTTCTTGATCGTCACGTTCTTGCCCTTGACAATCAAACCCGTGCCCTTTCGCGCGTCGGGGAGCGTGGTTTGCGGCGAGCCCTCGAGCACGGCGCCGTTGAAATCCACGGTGATGCCGTCGCCCTGCACGACGATCGCGGACGTCTTGCCCTCGTCCGAGGCGTTGGGCAAGCGGTACGTGCCCCGCGCGACGACCGTCGTTCGCGTGATCACGAGTCCCGGGGTGGGCCGAACCTGCTGCATAGACACTGCTAAGAGTACGGGAACCATGTTTAGATTATGCTCCGGTTTTAGAGTGCGCGGACGCCAGTCCGCGCTTTCACCTGCGG
>CAYJMZ010000060.1:0-12303 GCA_964370995.1 uncultured Fimbriimonadaceae bacterium
GAGCGTGTTGACCAAGCCCTTCGTGTAGCTTGGCGAGGAGTTGCGGGGACGCTGCCGCCGTGTCGAAACCGCTGTCGGCGCTCTGGGGGGCTGTTCGGGGCGTCACTACGGCGTTTTTTGGCGGCAAATCGTTGGCTAAACCCCTTTGCGGGGCCTTTTTCGCCCGTCCACGCACACTCAGGCCGCGAGTGCCATACGTTTGAGGTTGTAGGCCGTACAGTACAGGCTGAACTCGTACCCGACTTTCTCGGTGCCCCGCAGCTTCGTCTGCCGCATCCGGCCCGGTCCCTTGATCCATCCGAAAACGGGCTCCACGATGTAGCGCCGCTTCAGGCTTGCCGCGTAGCTTTCGCGCTTCGTCGTCCGGCCGTCCAGCGCCGAACCCTCTTTCTTGGCTCGCGGCTGCGCCCGCACACCCATCGCGCGCAGCCCCTGAACAAACGCGCGGTTGTCGTATCCCCGATCGGCCACCAGGGTCTGGCCGCCGCGCATGTGTTCGTCCGCGAGGTCGAGCGCGGTCACGACCTCGGCGTTTCCTCCCAATCCGCATGCCTTGGTTACGCGGCATGCATAGACCAACCCGCTCACCGAGTCGACCAAGACGTGCCCCAAGTGGCAGAGCATCGACTCTTGCCCCTTGCCCTTGCGTATGAGCCTCGCATCCGGATCGGTCGTGCTCGCGTGCGTCTCGTTCGAGCGCTTGGTGCCCTTGAAGTTCGGCTTCTCATCCTCGCTTCCGTCCTTGGCCTTGAAGCTCTTGTGCGAGGCCCAGGCCTTCACCAAAGAGCCGTCCACCACCATTCGGTCGCTGTTCAATAGGCGCCGCGACTTGGCCAGACGGACCACCTCGCCGAGCACCGCCTCCGCCGCGCCCGAGCCGAAAAGCCGCTCGCGGTTCTTGCTCAGGGTCGAGTGGTCGAACACCTTGTCGTCCCAATCCAAGCCCACGAACCAGCGAAAGCCGGCGTTCATCTCGATCTGCTCGCACAGGGCCCGCTCGCTCTTGATGCTGTAGAGCGCCTTCAGGAGCCAGGCCCGAAGCAGAACGATTGTCGGCACGCTCACGTTGCCCGATGTGCCGTAGCTCGACTCGAAAGCCGAGGCCATCCGCGCAAACGCCAGGTCGAAATCCGCGCGGATCTTGCGAAGCGGGTGGTCCGCCGGCAGCACCTCGTCCAAAGGGGTCGTTCCGAACAAAGCCATCTGAACCTTTTCACGTCCTTGCATATATAAAGGACGTTACAGAATAGGCGGAAGCGGCGGGTTGGTCAACAACTTCCTAAGCCCGGCTTCGTGACGGAGTGAGGGATTCAAACGTTCCAGCGGATAGCATCACTTGCCTCTGAGGGGTTCAGGGGCCAGATACACATTGTCGCTAGGTTAAAGCCGTGTCCCTTTGCCTCGACAAGAAGACGGTCATCCAATTCACGTGCGAAAGTGATCGTATATTTCATCAGATTGAAAAGTGACACTTGACCAACAAGGCACCGCTCCTTCCGGTCAAAGTGAATCGTAAGCAAATGCACCCTTCTGACGTCGCCGTTAACTTGCTCGTCGGCGAGAATCTGCTCCGAACTCGGGATAAAGAACCCCGGACTCAATCCCTCGCCGTGTCTAATGAAGCGCCGGAGCGGATCGAACTGAGATTGCAGGACAAACTCACTGCCGTAAACAGCCGCGAGGTAATTGAATGCAATCTTCGATACGGCCCGCGTGACCGGAGGGTCTATTCTGACCCGAATGGTCGCATCGATTTCCTCGTCCGCCTCTTTCTCATTGATAGACCTCCCCTGGTCCAGTTTATAGCCCTTTTCCGTCAGCATCGCGATGATCTCATCTGGCCTGTCTGAAAGGACAACGCACGCCCCTTCGGCCTCAAGGTCGTACACGCGAGGATCTAGATCCTCTCTTCGGGGGATGTCGGCAGGAGCAAACCATGCTTTCTCGTCGGTGTTACGGCGGCTTAAGCCCACCGCGGGAACTTGGTCGAGCGTAGGGGTCGTTGACCCAGCATCATATCGAAGCGCACGCGGGGCTCCCTTGTATGGTCCAGAGGGGGCAGGAACGACCAGACGCGTGGCTGATCCAATAGGCTTGAAATCGCCTGGTCTCTTGATCCCGTAGGGCACGCGCAGGTTGCCTTCGAGCGTATCACGGCTGAGCACCAACTCAAGATTGTCCCCGAAGAACTGATTGCAGGCATCGCATTCCATGCCGTTTGCGGTTAAGTTCTGTTCGAATTTGCCAAAGGACTGCGGGATTACGTGGGCAGTCTTCTTGAACGTCACAGAAGGTTCCGGTTTGAGGCAATAGATACATGTTCTCATTGCTTTGGCCTAGTCCCTATGATCCCACTACGCTCCCCAAGGGTGAAGCGGTAGTTTCCGAAACCCCGTTGCCGGCCACCACCGCGACGTGTTAGCATCAGATTTGGAAAGGAAGCACGTTCTTCAAAATGTCAACCAGGACAGCGGGCGGAACTTCTCTCAGTGCGGGCGTTTGGCAATTGCCCAGCACGGTTGTTGCGATGGACTCCCATTCTTCTCTCGACTTGCTCTCAAATGGCACAATCGGCCACGCCTCAATAATGCGTCTCTTGTCATCCGCAAAGCGGAGCATATCGGAGGCGTCAACGAAATGAACCCGTGCTCCTCTCGGCGTGTCCTTTGGCAAATAATCTTCGCCAATGTCCACACCAAGCATCGTTAAGTTAGAGTCAGCGATCCTCCGGAATCTGCTTTCCATGTCGAGTCCTTCAGTAAACATCGTAGCTCCGATTATGCCGAATGATGTTAAAGTATGTCTACTATTCGCGGCTCACGACGTCCAGGGCGTCGAGGAGGTCGTCCGGTGGAAAACCCGCGAGAATGCACACGTCCCTGAACCGGCTGGCTGGGATCCGGTCGCGCCGGAGGGCTTCGATGGCAAGAAACACGAGCTGCTGATTCAGAAACGGTTGGGTGTTCTGAGTGATCTTCTCAGCGTCGTAGAGTTTGAGCGCGTTAATGATCTCATGGGCGCTCTCGCGTTGACCGAGCAAAGCCTCCTTTTCGGGCCTTCGAATCGCTCCAACGTCGAAGAGCCTATAGGTGGCTACATCGACGCTGACCCGGAATTGGTGCGCGAGGATGGCGACTTCGCGGATCGTTACCTTCTGTGCGACCGCGTCCGTGCGCTCCTCGAACTGGAACATTTCCTTGTCCGCTGCGCTGAACAAGGCTCCGAAGAAACGGGCACCTTCGCCTTTCGCAAGGCGCGAAAGCAAACCGATGACCCCATCTTCCGGAACGAGAAACTCGGCCGCGAACGCGTTCGCTCGCGCCTCTCGAAGCTGCTTCGCGTTCTGGCGACTGCTCGGCACGGAAGGCTCGTTCCTGTCAAGGAGCGCGTGGGCGTACTCATGGGCATAGGAGAAACGGCGTCGAACTCGCGAGACGTTCTGATTGACGAGAATCGCCGTCCCAAGCGCCTCGTCTTGGATGAAGAGTCCCGAGACTTCCTCCACCATGGGCAGGGCCGCTGCGCGAATGCCCTGCTGATTGATGAGTTCGGCAATGTCTTGAATCGGCGTATGGCCAAGCCCAAGACGGGCCCGCTCAAGGCGAGCGACGGCTCGTCCTTGGAGAACGGCTTCGCTAAAATTCGACATTCGGCCGAACGCGTGGGCTTTCGGAATGTCCGGCTCCTCGAAGCCAAGATAGCGTTCGAGCTGCCTTGCCTCTCGAAGAAGCGCAATGCAATCTGCAACGGTGCGCCGGTTCTCCTCGCTGTGCTCGTCGGTGACGCTCCGAAACAGGCTCAAGGGGTCTTGACCTAACGGATCCCGGCTCAAGAGTTCAAGCGGGCTTTGCCCAAGCGCATGCGCGATGCGCTCAATCTCCTGGCCGCTCACATTTCGAGAGCCGATTTCTACCTTTCCCAGCGCTGATCGTTCCATTCCGGCAAGCTTTGCAAGCTCTTGTTGGGTGAGTTGGGCGTTCTCTCGGGCTCGTTTGATGCGTTCGCCGACATGTTCCTTGGTCAACGTCATAGGCCCTCCTAGGGCGATCTCTCCCTTCTATCATAGCTCATCGGGAACATTTCTGTCAAATCGTCAGTCTTGTGCTACAATGTGAAACGAGCCAGCAATCGTGCGGGTTCCACCTACTCCCTCGCGCGCCATCGTGGTTTGGGGCTTTGCCAGTCCGCAACTCCCCCCCCCTTTTTAGAGTGCGCGGACGCCAGTCCGCGCTTTGACACGCCGCGGCGCGGCTCCGCCGCATGGGAAAGCGCGAACTTCGTTCGCGCACTCTAAAACGGAGCTCGTATGATCCAGGTCATATTGCGGGTCCCCATTTTTTCGTACAGTCGGTTCAGGTCGCCGCGGATGATCTGAATCGATGGCACAACTCTTCTCGCCTGGAAGCAATACGGCAGCCAAGCTGTGGCCCATCCTGTTTGGGGTGGCGCCTGCCCTGATGCTCTGGGGAGCGGTGAACACCACGAAGTGGACCCATGCCACGGGCGTGGCGCCGGAGCAGCCCGCTCCGTTTTCCCACTTGCGGCACGTGTCCGAGGTGGGTCTGGACTGCCGCTACTGCCACACCAGCGTCGAGACGGGCGCGTTCGCCGGCATTCCCGCGACCGACACGTGCTTCACGTGCCACTCGCAGATCTGGCCCAACAGCCCGCTGGTCGCCGCGGTCCGAGACAGCTACGCGACCGACAAGCCGATCCGCTGGAACCGGGTCAACAAGGTGCCCGACTTCGTGTACTTCGACCACAGCGTCCACGTGGCCAAGGGCGTTTCGTGCTTCACGTGCCATGGCCCGGTCGATCGGATGGCGCTCACCTACAAGGACACGGCGTTCGAGATGAAGTGGTGCCTCCAGTGCCACCGGCAGCCCGAGCGCTTCGTGCGCCCGCAGGACAAGATCTACAACCCGAGCTACCAGCCCCCGGGAGGGGAGGAAGGCAAGAAGTTGGTGAAGGAGTACGGCATCGTCAAGGAGCAACTCGCCAACTGTTCGATTTGCCATCGGTAGGCGGTGTGAATGACATGGGAAAGGCCAACCAACGGAGGGAAGCGGGAGCGAGGAAGCTTTGGACGGGCGTCGGGGACTATGGTGCGCCGCTCGGGAACTCCCCGTGGGACACTCCGGAGTTCGAGGATGGCCTGAGATTCGCGGGCAAGGATGCCCACGCCACTGGGGATGCCCGCGCCACTGGGGGGTGGGACGCGGTGGTTGGGCGGCGCTCGTTCCTGCAGATCATGGGCGCCTCCCTGGCGATGGCGGGCCTGGGCGGGTGCCGTCCCAAACTCGCCGAGCACATCGTGCCCTACGTCAAGGCGCCGGAGAATGGGGTGCCGGGGCAGCCCCTCTATTACGCCACGGCCCTCACGCTGGGCGGGTACGCCACTGGCGTGGTCGTGCGCACCGAAACCGGACGCCCGATCAAGGTCGAAGGCAACCCAGGCCACCCGGCAAGCCTGGGCGGAACAGACCCGTTCGTGCAGGCCTCGATCCTGGGGCTGTACGATCGCGACCGCTCGCAAAAGGTGCTGAAGGCGGGCGAGCCGCAGGAGTGGTCCGCGTTCGTGGCCGCCGCCGGGTCCGAGTTCCGGCGGCTCAAGACGACGAAGGGCGAGGGGCTTCGCATCCTGACCGAGACCTCGACCTCGCCGACGCTCGCACAGCAGATTAAGGAGATCGAGAAGGAACTGCCCCTGGCGAAGTGGCACTGCTTCGAGCCGGTCAACCGCGACAACGCCTACGGTGGAACCCGACTGCTGTTCGGGGAGCCCGCAGATGCCGTCTACAGGTTTGACAATGCGGACGTGGTGGTGTCGCTCGACTCCGACTTTCTATCCACGGGTCCCGGCCACGTGCTCTACGCGAGAGAGTTCTCCGCCAGACGCGCGGTGCGTACCGGCGCTGCGGGCATCAACCGCCTCTACGCGGTCGAGAACGTGCCCACCTCCACGGGTGCGCGCGCAGACCACCGGCTCTCAATGCGCGCGGGAAGCGTGTCTCGGTTCGCCGCGGCCCTGGCCTCCGCTCTCGGGGTGCCGGCCCCAGCCTCGGGCGCGCAGGACCCCGCTTCCGTTGCCTGGATCGACGCCCTTCGCGAGGATCTGCTGGCCCATCGCGGTCGGTGCGTGGTCGTTCCGGGCGAGTTCCAACCCCCCGTGGTCCACGCCCTGGCCCACGCGATGAACGCCGCTTTGGGGGCGATCGGGCAGACCGTCGACTTCAATCCGCCCGTTCCCTTCGGCCCCCTCGAGCAAGGCGCCTCGCTGCACCAACTCGTCGCCGATGCCACCGCAGGGCGGGTCGAGGCGCTGCTGATCCTCGGCGGAAACCCCGTGTACGGCGCCCCCGCGGACGTCGCGTTCGCAAGCGCGCTGGCGAAGGTGCCCTTCACGTGCCACCTCGCCACGCACGTGGACGAGACCTCGGACAAGTGTCTGTGGCACGTGCCCATGGCGCACGAGATGGAGTCTTGGACCGACGCCCGGAGCTTCGACGGCACCGCCTCGATCATCCAACCGCTGATCGAACCCTTGTTTGGAGGCAAAACGACTCACGAGGTGTTGGCGGCGTTCGTCGGCGACGAGCGAACCGGCTTGGAGATCGTCAAGGCGCGCTGGAAGGAGCGTGCAGGCGATGGCGGGACCGGCAAGCGAGACGCTCGCGGCCACGAAGAGTTCTGGGAGAAGACCCTCAGCGACGGGGTGATCGGGGGCACCGCCTCGCCCCAGAGGCATCCCGAGGTGCGCAAAGGGTGGTTCGCGGGCCTGCCCGGTCTCGACGAGCTGAAGATCACAGGCCTTGAGATCGTGTTTCGACCCGATTCCACGGTCTGGGACGGCCGGTTCTCGAACAACGCGTGGCTCCAAGAACTTCCCAAGCCGCTCGCCAAGATCGTGTGGGACAACGTGGTGGTCGTCGGCCCGGCGACCGCCAAGCGCCTCGGCCTGTCCCAGCGGTTCGGTCCGACCGGCAACGAGGAGTTGGTTCCGCTGGTCGACCTCTCCTACGGCGGCCGCACGCTCACCCGCGTGCCGGTTTGGATCCAACCCGGGCAGGCCGAGGAGTCCGTGTGCGTGCATCTCGGGTACGGCCGGTTGAGGGCGGGATCGGTCGGCAACGGCGTGGGGTTCAACGCGTTCGCAATCCGCACGTCGGCCTCGCCGGACTTCGCGGACGGCGCCGCGATCCGATTGCGCGGCGAGCAGTACTCGATCGCGACCACGCAGCTTCACGGAACGATGGATGGGCGGGACGTCGCGCGCGCGGCCGACGTGTCGGAGTTCGGGCGTCCAGAGGAGGAACGCGCCGAAGAGCCGATCTCCCTCTATCCCCCGCGAAAGTCGACGGGCAACGCGTGGGGAATGGTGATCGACACGCAGGTGTGCACGGGCTGCAACGCGTGCGTGGTGGCGTGCCAGGCCGAGAACAACATCCCCACGGTCGGCAAGACCGACGTGCTTCGCGGGCGCGTCATGCACTGGCTGAGGGTCGACCGCTACTACGAGGGCGACCTCGCAAACCCGGAAGTCCACCAGGTGCCGCTGCCCTGCATGCACTGCGAGATGGCGCCGTGCGAGGTGGTGTGTCCCGTGGCCGCCACGCAGCACAGCGTCGAGGGGCTCAACGAGATGGTCTACAACCGCTGCGTCGGCACGCGCTACTGTTCGAACAACTGCCCGTACAAGGTCCGCAAGTTCAACTTCAGGCAGTACGTCGACAAGCTGTCCCCGCTGCTCAAGCTGTCCCGCAATCCGGACGTCACGGTGCGGGGCCGGGGCGTGATGGAGAAGTGCACGTACTGCGTTCAGCGCATCAACGCGGCGCGCAAGACGGCCAAGAAGGAGAACCGGCCGATTCGGGATGGCGAGATCGTGACGGCGTGCCAGGCCGCATGCCCCGCCGGAGGCATCGTGTTCGGCAACATCAACGATCCCCAGAGCGCCGTGTCCAAGCTTCGCGCCGAGCCGCACCACTATGCGCTGCTGTCCGAGTTGAACACGCGCCCCCGGACGACCTACCTGCCCCGCTACCGAAACCCCAATCCCAAGCTGCTGGAGGCGCTGAAACGCGTGTAACGGCGCGCCGAGCGAACACCGATGGCCATCAAAGAACCCAAAGGACCCCCCGAGCGACGCCGGCGGCTGATCGAGGGCGAGCACACGCTCAAATCGATCACGTCGAAGATCATTTCGATCCCACTCGCGGCCCGTCCGCCCACGCAGTGGTTCTTGCTCTTCGGGTTTGCGTTCGTGTGCCTGCTCGTGCTTGTCACGACCCTGTCCTACCTGCTTGCGGTCGGCGTGGGGATCTGGGGAATCAACCAGCCGGTGGGATGGGGCCTCGACATCCTCAACTTCGTGTGGTGGATCGGCATCGGCCACGCCGGCACCCTGATCTCGGCGATTCTGCTGCTGATGCGCCAGCGCTGGCGTACCTCCATCAACCGGTTCGCCGAGACGATGACCCTGTTCGCCGTGATGTGCGCGGGGCTGTTTCCCCTGGCACATCTCGGTCGGCCGTGGGCGTTCTACTGGATGTTCCCCTATCCCTCGGCGCTCGGGACGTGGCCCAATTTTCGCAGCCCGCTCGTGTGGGACGTGTGTGCGGTTTCGACGTACCTCACGGTCTCCGTGGTGTTCTGGTACGTGGGCCTGATTCCGGACATCGCCACCCTGCGCGACAAGGCCAAGCCGCCCTTCGTCAAGCGGTTTTGGGCGCTGATGTGCTGGGGTTGGGACAACTCGGCGGAGCACTGGCACCGGTACGAGGCGGCGTACCTTGTGCTTGCGGGTATCTCAACACCGCTCGTGCTCTCGGTCCACTCGATCGTGAGCCTCGACTTCGCGGTGAGCATCGTTCCCGGCTGGCACACGACGATCTTCCCGCCCTACTTCGTGGCGGGCGCGGTGTTCGCCGGGTTCGCGATGGTGCTCACGCTCGTTCTGCCCATCCGCTCGTGGTACGGGCTGAAGGACCTGATCACCGAAACGCACATCGACTGGTGCGCGAAGATCATGCTCACGACGGGCCTGATCGTGTTTTACGGCTATCTTGTCGAGGCGTTTTTTGGCTGGTACAGCGGAAACTTCTACGAGTGGTTTGTGATGAAGAACCGCTGGCTCGGGCCGTACGCGCCCTACTACTGGACCCTGATTCTGTGCAACGGGGTGATCACCCAGCTGCTGTGGTTCCCGAAAGTGCGGAAGTCGGTGACGGCGCTGTTCCTCGTGAGTCTGGCGGTCGGCGTGGGCATGTGGCTCGAACGGTTCGTGATCATTCCGGTGAGCCTGCACCGCGATTACCTTCCGTCTTCGTGGGGCATGTACAACCCGACGATCTGGGATATCGGGATCTTCGTGGGCACGTTTGCGATCTTCATCGGGGGCATCGTGATGTTCATCCGGTTCCTGCCCATGATGCCGATGTACGAGATCCGGCACCTGCTGCACGCCGAGCACGCGTCCCGGGCGCGACCTGGTGGAGGGACCCATGGCCAAGGCTGATCGGCAATCCAGAGGCTTGATCGCGTGCTTCGGCGGCGCGGAGGAGCTGGTCGCGGCGGTGCGAAGCGCGCGGGAGAGTGGGTACCGCCGCCTCGACGCGTACACCCCGTTTGCGATCGAGGGCCTGGTGGACGACTTGGACAAGCGGGACGACCGCGTGCCCAAGATCGTGTTCTTCTTTGGCATGCTCGGCGCGGCGGTCGGGTTCCTGATGCAGGTGTATGCCGCGTCGTACGACTACCCGATGAACATCGGCGGCAGGCCCGATTTCAGCTGGCCGTCGTTCATTCCGATCACGTTCGAAACGGGCGTGGTGTTCGCGGCGTTTGCGGCGATGTTCGGCATGCTCGCGCTCAACGGACTGCCCCGCTTCCACAACCCGCTGTTCTCGGTCGAGGGGTTCGAGCGCTCGGGGGAGGACAGGTTCTTCCTATGGATCAGAGCGGAGGACCCCCAGTTCGAAGCGGCCCGCACCCTGGCGTTCCTCGAGGGACTGGGCGCCGAGTCCGTCCAGGAGGTGCCATTCGAATGATCCGCTCCTGTTTCGTGGCCTGTCTTGCGGCGTGCTTCCTTGTCGCCGGGTGCCAGAAGGATGACATGTGGACACAGGCCAAGGTGGGCACCCTTGGCGAGACCGAGTTCTTCGGAGACGGCCGCGGCGCTCGCGAGCCCGTGGCGGGCACGGTGGCGTTCGGCTCGTACGCGGCGGACAAGCTGATGGCGAAGGGCCTCGAGAACGGGAAGCCCGCAGACCGGTTCCCGTTCCCGATCGACGCCGCGGTTCTGGACCTTGGCAAGGCGCGATACGACACGTTCTGTGCGCCGTGCCACGGGGCCTTGGGCGATGGCGTCGCGATCCTCGTGCAACGCGGCTACCGCAAGCCGGCGCCGCTGGCCGATCCGCGGCTGCTGAAGGCTTCGCCCGGGCAGTTGTTCCGCGTGCTGCACGTCGGCGTGCCGCGCAAGCCGGACCCCCACCCGGACATCCTCGCGGGCACGGGATACGACCTGGAAGACGTGGTCCACCCGGTCGTCGGGCGCAAGGTGTCCGTGCGCGAGCAGTGGGCCATCGTGGCGTGGATGCGCGTGCTCCAGGCGAGCCAGCGCTTTGCGGCAAAGGACCTCACGGCGGAGGAATCCGCGCGGATGCAGGACGATGGGAGGAGCAAGAATGGCGATCGCTAGCGCTTCGAAGCCCGGGGGCTTGGTTGCCGTGGCGGGGGTAGTGGGCGCCCTCGGTCTGATCGGCGTGTTCGTGGCGAAGCTCCAGGGCAACGCCGAGGCGTCCCAGTCGTACCTGATCGGGTTCCTCATGTGGATGGTCCTAACGCTCGGGTTCCTCGGGCTCATGATTCTGATCCACCTGGTTCGCGCGCGGTGGGGCTACCCGATCCTCGCGTTCGTGCACGCGGGTGCCAAGATGCTGCCCCTCATGGCGCTTCTATTTGTGCCAATCCTGTTTTTCCTGCCCGACATCTACGCTTGGGCGCGGCCGGAGGATGTGGCGCGGGACTCCGTGCTCCAGCATCGCGCGGCGTTCCTCAACCCGGCGGGTTTCGCGGTGCGTGGTATAGTGTACTTTACACTATGGTGCATGACCGCGTGGCTGCTGGCGAAGTGGTCGGGCGAGCAGGAGCGCACGGGGGACGCGAACCTGGCGGGCAGACGCTCGTCGTTCAGCGCTGCCGCGGCGGTGTTGTTCGTGTTGACGGTCACCCTGAGCGTCACCGACTGGATCATGTCGCTCGAGTCGCACTGGTACTCGACGATGTTCGGATTGCTTCTCGTGGCGGGGGAGCTGCTGACCGCGCTGGCGTTGGCGATCGCGTATCTGGCGTACACGTCCGGCGGCCAGGCCGTGCGCGCGGTGTTGAAGCCCAAGCACTTCCACGACCTTGGCACGATGCTGTTCACGCTCGTCGTGTTCTGGGCGTACCTGGCCTTTTCGCAGTATCTGATCATCTGGTCGGGCAATCTGCCGGAGGAGATTACATACTACGCCGCGCGCGACGAGGGGGCGTGGAGCGGGGTCGGAGGCGCGGTGATCTTCCTGCACTTCATGCTGCCGTTCCTCATCCTGCTGTCCGCGCGCGCGAAGACGAACCCCAAGATGATCGGCGGCGTCGCCGTGGGCCTGTTGGTGATGCGCGCCATGGAGACCCTGTGGGCCGTGGCGCCCTCGCTGCACCGAACCGGACCACAGCTCAACTGGATCGACGCCGCGGCGTTTCTCGGCGTCGGAGGCGTGTGGGTGGCCGTGTTCCTGATGCACCTTCGCCACCAACCCTCCCCGCCGCGTTACGCGCTCGAATCGATGGAGGCCGACAATGCCTGAACGCGCTCCGAACGGTGCCCGCCGCATGGGCACGGGGATCTTCGTGGGCCTCGTGTTCATCGCGATCGCGGCGGTTTCACCCTATCTGTTCGACCTCGTGGTGTCCACGGCCCCGGACACGCCGACGCGCTCGCTGGCCGAGCAGATCGGCGCGCCTCCCACCCCCGCCCAGGAGGTCCCCGCTCAGGTGGCGCTGAAGGAGCTGCGCGACCGTGACGAGCGGCTCTCGACAACCTACGGCTGGGTCGACCGGGGCGCGGGCATCGTGCGCGTTCCCATCGACCGCGCCCGTGCCTTCGTGCTGGACCACGGCCTGCCCGCGCGGGAAGCCGGGCAGTAGGCGTCGTGTTTCGGTAATCCTCCGGCCGGCCGCAATCCAGTCCAAATGGGGGCATGGCAGGGTGCTGAAGAAGGCCGACGCAACCGTGCCACCCTCGTGTCGGGGGTGCTT
>CAYJMZ010000061.1:0-9855 GCA_964370995.1 uncultured Fimbriimonadaceae bacterium
GCGCTGGGGCTGTTCTTCTCGCTGTACGTGGGCAAGGTTCTGCAGGAGACGCACAGCTACACGACGATCATGTATCTGGCGCCGGTGGCCTACCTGCTGGCCTTGGCGATCATCCACCTGCTGCTGCCGGCCAAGAAGGGGCAAGGAGTGCCGGCTTGAGCGTCCGCGCTTTTCAAGTGCACCTCAACGACAACGTCGCGACGATGCTCGATGATTCCGGGGGTGGGCAGGTCGCGGTGCTTGGACCCGAACCCACGTCCTTGGAGGTGCGCGAGGCGGTGAAGCTGGGGCACAAGGTCGCGCTTGCAAACATCGCCGTTGGCCAGCCGGTGGTGAAGTTCGGGGTTCCGATCGGCATGGCCACGAGGGAAATCGAAGCGGGGCGGTGGGTGCACCTGCACAATCTGGCCAGCTCGTTCGACGAGAGGAGCAGTTCGCTGGACGTGCACACGGGCGCGGCGACGGACACGAAGTATGAGTGAGAGCTGGCAAGGTTATCTACGCCCCGATGGGGTCAAGGGCGTCCGCAACCTCGTGCTCGTCATCTACACGGTGGAGTGCGCGAAGTTCGTCGCGCATGCGATCGGCGAGGGCGAGGAGGACGTGCACGTCGTCGGCTTTCCCGGCTGCTACGACAACCCCTACGCGGTTCGGTTGATGCTGGCCCTCGCGCGCCACCCGAACATCGGCGCCGTGCTTGCGGTCGGGCTCGGGTGCGAGTGGACGCAGCCCGCCAAGATCGCCGAGGCTGTGGCAGTAGGCGGCCGCCCCAGCGACTGGTTCTCCATTCAAGAGGTCGGCGGGACGAGAAGCGGGGTGGCAATGGGCAAGCAGATCGTCCGAGCGATGCGGGAGAGAATCCGCGGCGAGACTCCCCGGGTGGAGATGACGCTGGCCGACCTGACCGTCGGCTGCGAGTGCGGGGGCAGCGACGGCACGAGCGGCCTCGCCGGCAACCCCGCTGTCGGCAAGTTCTTCGACCGGCTCGTCGACGCCGGTGGCACCGCGATCTTCGAGGAGACGGTCGAGATGATCGGGCTCGGGGAGATCATGCTCGAGCGGGCGGCGAACGCAGAGGCGGCCAAGCAGATCGCGGTGGCCTACGACAAGGCTGAGCGGTACTGCCGCGAGGTGCGCCAGTACAGCGTCAGTCCGGGCAACTTCGCGGGGGGGCTCACGACGATCGAGGAGAAGAGCATGGGCGCCTTCGCCAAGAGCGGTTCGAGGCCGATCCAGGGTGTGATCCGGGTGGCCGAGCGCCCTCGCCAGCCCGGCCTGTGGCTGCTCGACAGTGTGCCCGACGGCCACTTCATGCAGTTCGGCTACACGAATCCGAACGACACCGAGGGGATCATGGACCTCATCGCGGCAGGCTCGCAGATCGTGCTGTTCGTGACGGGCCGCGGCAGCGTGATCGGATCGCCGATCTCCCCGCTGATCAAGGTGACGGGGAACAGCCAGACCTATCGGAAGATGGAAGAGGACATGGACTTCAATGCCGGGCGCGTGCTCACGGGGGAAATGACCCTCGATATGGCGGGCCACGAGTTGGAAGAACTGGTCGTGCGCGTGGCTGCTGGGGAGCCCACGAAGCCGGAAGCGTTGGGCCACCGTGAGTATTTCGTGATGTACAAGCATCAGGACACCCCGGGCCTCGATGAGGGCTGCCGGGCGTGAAGGTTCGCGAGGTTCAGCTCTTCAAGGCGGTGTCCCCGCTGTCCAGGCCGATCGCCGACAGCACCCACTCGATCCCCGAGATCGGGTTCATCGTGACGCGCCTGGTTGCCGACTCGGGCATCGTCGGCGAGTCGTATCTGCTGGCGTTCCACTACTCGCCCCATGCGATCTTGGGCGCGCTCAGGGATGCCGCGGAGATGGCGCGCGGTTGGGACGTCGGTGATGTTGCGGGCTTCGTGGCGGAGTGGGAGCGGGTCTCCGAATACTTCGGCAACCCAGGGTTGAATCGGTGGGCGCTTGGCTCGATCGAGATCGCCCTGTGGGACGCCTATGCCCGCTCGCAAGACGCCCCCGTGTGGAGAATCGCCGGGGGCAAGGCGCGGCCGGTCCCCCTCTACGGCAGCGGGGGCTGGCTCTCCTATTCGATCGACGAACTGCTGGAGGAGGCGAGCGGATACGTCCGGCGTGGTTTCCGCGCGGTGAAGGTGAAGGTCGGGTCGACTCTCGAAAGCGACTTTGAGCGGCTGCGGCGGGTGCGCGAGGCGGTCGGACCGGACGTCGAGCTAATGATGGACGCCAACCAGGGCCTCGACCTCGAGGGGGCGATCCGGCTGGCGAAGGGCGTCGCCAATCTGGGCATCGGGTGGTTCGAGGAGCCTCTGGACCACACCGATTTCGACGGCTATTCGGCCCTGAAGCGCGAAGCCGACATTGCGCTTGCGATGGGGGAGAGGGAGTTCGATCTTACGGCCTTGCGCGAGCTGAGCGGTCCGCGCAATGCCATTGATCTGTGGCAGCCCGACATATTGCGTCTCGGGGGCGTCGCCCGCTGGATGAGTTCAGCCAAGTTCGCGCAGGGTCGGGGCATACCCGTGCTGCCCCACTACTACAAGGAGTACGACGTGCCCCTTCTCTCGACGGTGGGGAACGTCCGCGGCGCCGAGTTGTTCGACTGGGTCGATCCGCTGATCGACAATCCCCTTCGCATCGAAGGAGGCTTCGCGTACCCGCACGAGGGCCCGGGGTGGGGCTTCCGGTTCAAGGACGAGCATCTGTCGGAGTTGGTCTAGTGTAGTGACGCATTGTTCTTCCGGCGCTTTCCCATGCCTCCGCAGTCGCGCTGCGGAGGCTATCGAGGCGCGTACTGCCGGCGGTTTCCCATGCCTCCACAGCGGGGCTGCGGAGGCATGGGATAGCGATTTCGGCGCATGGACGTAGGCATGGTCTCGGCTGGTATCGTCGTGGCGTGAACCCCTTTCGGCTAGATGGGGAAACGGCGCTGGTCACCGGTGGCGGCACGGGGCTTGGCCTGGGCGTGGCGCGGTGCTTCGTGGCATCGGGCGCGCGGGTCGTGCTGGTTGGTCGGCGCGAGGCAGAGTTGCGTGCGGCCTGCTCCGAGCTTGGGTCGGCGGCGACGTTCATTGCGCAGGACATCACCGATTTCGATCGGGTGCCCGAACTCGTCGAGCAAGCCGGCGAGGTGTCGATCCTCGTCAACAACGCGGGCATTCATCTCAAGAAACCGGCGGTCGATACAACGGTCGCGGAGTTCGAGGGCGTGCTCCGCACCCACGTTCTCGCCGCACATGCGCTGACCGCCGCGGTCTTGCCGGGGATGATCGCCCGCAGGCACGGGAGCATTCTGTTCACCGCGTCCATGACCTCGCTGATGGGCATGCCGCTGGTGGTCGCTTATTCGGCTGCGAAGAGTGCATACCTGGGGATGGTTCGCGGGCTGTGCACGGAGGTCGCCGATCACGGGGTTCGGGTCAACGCCATCGCGCCGGGGTGGATCGAATCCGCGATGACGCGCAAGGCTCTGGACGCCGATCCAGTCCGGAAGCAGAAGGTGCTCTCGCGCACACCGATGGGCCGTCTTGGAGAGCCCGAGGACATCGGGTGGGCCGCCGTGTATCTGTGCTCGCCCGCGGCCAAGTTCGTGACGGGGGTTTGTCTGCCGATCGACGGAGGCGCCAGCGTCGGGTTTTGAACCATGAGAGTCGTGACTTTTGGCGAGATCATGCTGCGCCTGAGCCCTCCGGGGCATCAGAGATTTCTGCAGGCGCACACCTTTGAAGCGGGGTTTGGGGGCGCGGAGGCCAATGTCGCGGTCGCCCTTTCGCAGTTGGGTGTGGCCGCTCGGTTCGTGTCGGCCGTGCCGTCCAACGACCTGGGTGAGGCCTGCATCCGCGAGCTGAGAGGTTGGGGGGTCGATACTTCGTTTGTGCTTCGGGGGGCCGGCAGGATGGGGATCTACTTCCTCGAGCACGGCGCGAGCCAGCGGCCTTCGAACGTGATCTACGACCGCGCGGGCTCCGCCATCAGCGAACTGGACCCGGCGGCGCTCGACTGGGATGCGATTCTGGATGGGGCGACATGGTTCCACTTCTCGGGAATCACTCCCGCACTCTCCGAGAACGCCCGCCAAGCGGTGTCGGAAGGGGCGCAGGCTGCCAAGAGACTCGGCGCGACCGTAAGCTGCGATCTCAACTACCGCAAGAAGCTGTGGAGCCGGGAGCAGGCTGAGGCCACCATGAGCGATCTGATGGAGCACGTGGACGTTTGCCTGGCCAACGAGGAGGACGCGGAGTCGGTGTTCGGGGTATGCGCGCAAGGCGCCCATGTGGAGGCGGGCAAGATCGACCCTTCCAAGTACCGAGACGTTGGACGGCAGCTTGCCGATCGGTTTGGGTTGCGTGCGGTGGGCATCTCGATGCGCGAAAGCCACTCCGCCTCGCGAAACGGCTGGTCGGGGATGCTCTACGCCAATGGCAGAGCCTTCTTCAGCCAGCGGTACGAGATCGACGTGGTGGATCGGATCGGGGCGGGGGATGCGTTCGCCGCCGGTCTGATCTTCGGGTTTCAGCAGCGCATGGACGCCCAGGCGACGATCGAGTTCGCCGCAGCCGCGGGGTGCCTGGCCCATTCGGTTCCCGGCGATTTCGGGGTGTTCACGCACGAAGAGGTCGAGAATCTGCTCAAGGGCGGAGGCTCGGGTCGGGTTTCAAGGTAGCGCCATGACACGAGCGGAGATCCTTGGCCACATGCTCGACCCCGGGGTGATCGCCATCGTGCGGTCCAAGTCGGTCGTCGATTTCGGAAGCGTATGCGAGGCGCTGTATGGCGGCGGCATCCGGGCGGTCGAGATGACCCTGACAACGCCTGGCGCGATCGAGGCAAATCATTCGGTACCCGAACGATTGCGTGCCAAGATCGCAATCGGAATGGGCACCGTGCTCGGCGTGCACGATGCGAACGCGGCCATGGACGCGGGATTCCAGTTCGTGGTGACGCCCGTGGTTCGGCTGGACGTGGTGGCGCTGTGCCGGTCCCGGGATGTGCCGGTGGTCTGCGGGGCACTTACGCCCACCGAGGCACAAATCGCGTACGAGTCCGGCTCGGATTTCATCAAGATCTTCCCGGCCGAGGGCGGCGGACCCGCGTACATCAAGTCGATGATGGGCCCGTTGCCGCACCTGAGGATCATCCCGACCGGTGGGGTGACATTGGACACTTGCAGAGCGTTCTTGGATGCCGGATGCGTGGCGCTGGGGGCTGGCGGCGGCCTCGTGTCCAAGGAAATCCTCGATCGGCAAGATTGGCATGGGCTCACCGAAAGGGCGAGAGCGTTTGTTGCCGCCGCACGTCGGTAGAATCCGGGCATGTCCAACCAGTCCCTTGCGCAACTCGTTCGACGGACGGTCGACAGTTCGCCGGTCCTTGACATCCACACCCACCTCTATCTCCCGTCTTTCGGCCTGACGCTGTGGGGGATCGACGAGTTGCTGACGTACCACTACCTGACGGCTGAGACGCTGCGGTTCGCCAGGATTGCGCCCGAAGCGTTCTTCTCGTTGCCCAAGGCGGAGCAGGCCGACGTGGTCTGGGACACCCTCTTTGTGGGCCACGCGCCGCTTTCGGAGGCGACCACCGGGGTGATCAAGGTGTTTTCCGCCCTTGGGTTCGACCCTTGTGCGAAGGACCTGCGCGAGGCGCGCGCCTACTTCGATTCCGCCAGGTTCGACGAGCATCTCGATCGTGTCTTGAGCCTGAGCGGTGTGGAGGCGCTGGTGATGACAAACGATCCGTTCGACTCTCGAGAAGCGCCGCAGTGGGATGGGCGGACACGCGACGCCCGGTTTCATGCCGCGTTGCGGATTGATCCTCTGCTGGGTGGGATCTCCATAGGCTCGAGTGGTGCCGCCACCGCTGTTCCCACCGATTTCGGAGAGGCCCGGGCGTTCCTTGAGACCTGGATTGCGAGAATGAGTCCCCTCTACTTGGCGGCGTCTCTGCCTCCCTCCTTTGATTTCCCCGAAGACTCGCACCGAGGCCGCATGCTCGCAGAAGCCATCCTTCCGGTGTGCAAAGCCCACGGGTTGCCCTTTGCGATGATGATCGGGGTGCGAAAGAGGGTCAATCCGGCGTTGGGAGATGGCGGTGACAGCGTCGGAATCGCCGACATGGGCGCAGTCGAGAGGGTGTGTGCGCAGTTCCCCGACAACCGGTTTCTGGTCAGCGCTTTGGCTAAGGAGAATCAGCAGGGCTTGTGCGTCGCCGCTCGGAAGTTCTCGAATCTCCTGCCGTTTGGGTGCTGGTGGTTCATGAACAACCCCTCGCTGGTGCGGGAGACCACCATAATGCGCCTGGAGATGTTGGGGTCGAGCTTTGTGCCCCAGCACTCCGACGCGCGCGTGTTGGAACAGCTCATCTACAAGTGGAGCCACGCGCGGCGCGATATCGCAAGGGCGCTCACCGTCTGCTATAAAGCTGTTGCCGAAGCGGGCCGGACACCCACGGCAGCGGATATCGAGCGCGACGTGAGGGCACTCCTGTACGACAATGCCGCGCGGTGGGTCGCAGCGATCCGCTAGGGTAGCCCGGCATCAGAGGGCGAGCCGATGTAGCCTCAACAGCGGGGCTGCTCAGGCATGGGAAGCGGTGGGTCGCAGCGATCCGCTAGCGGGCTCACCGCTGGGCGCGCGACGCAGCGGGCTGATTCGGATTCGCGGCTGCGTTGGGAGCGAATCCAGCGCCCAAGAGGTTTGCCACATCCCACTGGCGCCCGAGGGGCAGGTCTTGCTCATGGAGCTGGGCGAGGCAACGCCGAAGGTGCTCCCTCACCTCGGTTTCGGCCGCGACCCCCAAGTGGATACCGGGCGGCTCGGCGTAGGTCTTTGCCGCGAGGCTATCGAACAGGATCTGGTTCGGGGCGTACAGGGGTTGTGGGCCCATCCGATCGATCAGCGTGCGGGTCGCGTGCGCCAGATCGTCCAGTCCCAGTTCAAACAGGCTGGCGCACAGCGTCACGAATGAGGACTTGGACAATCGGCGGAACTCGTCGCCGTAGCCAAACCCAAGCAACAGCAGGGTGCCGGTCGTTTCGGTGACTGCGGCCTTGGCAAAGAGTTGCCGTTCCCAGTAGATCGCCCCCAGGTTCTGGAGAATCTCGGCGGCCGCACGCATGTCGTGTCGCTCGCGGGCATGGGCCAAGGTCGCCTCGAGGATGACCCCGGCCGAATCCAGATCGCCGCCGAGCCGATACAGCAACCGCCCGATGCATGTGTTCACCAGGCTCTCCACGCGCGGGTCAGTCTCATTCGAGAAGTGGCCCGATGCGGCCTCCTGAGCCTCAAGTGCCTCCTTGAGCCGCTCCTGAGCCTCCAGCAGCGTGCCCAAATTGTAGTAGCACTTGACCCAGGTGCCCTCGCCGACCGAGGCGTCCGCCGCGGACAGCGCTTGCTGATAACTGAGGATCGCGCCTTGGGGGTTGCCCATCACGAGCTCTGCCAGTCCGCGTTGCATCTTCAATTGGCAACGGATGTCCCCGGAGAGGTTCGCGTGTTGCAACGATCGAAGGGCTTCTGAGACCGTGTCCCTCATCTGCACGTACGCCCCTGCGTGGAAGTAGGCCGCTGACAAGGTGAGCAGGGCCTCCGGCTTTTCGAGATCTTCCGTCGTGAGACCCTTGAGTGCGCCATCGATTCTCTCCAATTGCGACGCCGCAAGATGGTGCGAACCGAGCCAAGGACGGATGGAGGCGAACAAGCGGATCGCGTCCTCGGTGGCCCCCGCTTCGATCAGGTTGTTGGCCATCTCGATGGACAAGGGTAGGGAGTCTGCGATTTCGAGGTCGAGAGGCACCTCCGCGGCCTTGCCTTGGAACCAGTGGACGCTTCTCACGCGGAACAAGGCGATCTGTTTGGCGTGCGGCTCAGGCTTGCCTAGCTCGCGGAGCAGGGCCCCGGTCGAACGGAGGACGCGAACATACGTGCCCTTGTGCTCCCGCACCACGAGGCCAGACAAGACTCCCTCCTCCAGATCGCAGGTCACGGCCTCGCCGCACTCCAGCAGAAGCTCCACGTGGCAGCCGGCCCCGAGTTTAGACACCAAATCCACCAAGCGCAGGGCTACCGACCCCAGGTTCTGAAAACTGCTCGCAATCGCATTGCGAAGGGAGGCCTTTCGATTCGAATCGCGACGATCGTTGGTGAGCGCGTCGAGGTTCCGGCGCAAGCTGCTGATCGTCGCCCTCACCCCGATCGAACCGCCGAGCCGGCCGGCGATCTCCAGTGCCAAGGGGATCCCATCGCATAGGGAAGCGAGTTCGAACAGCAGCCGATCGGCACCGGGGTCGGGCGTCGGGTCACCGTTCTGATGGACGTGTCGGAGGCTGCGTTCGAGAAGTTCGATCGCCGGTCCCGGAAAGGTGGGATCTCCCACCTCCAGCGCGCCGATCGTCATGAGGGATTCGTCGGGAAGTCGCAGCCGGGCCTGGCTCGCGCACAAGAAACGCGTGTCTGGATGTGATCGGAGCCATTGTGCGACGAACGGGCCATGTTCCGCCTGCACATGGTCGATCAGAACCACCTCGCACGGGCAGTCCTGCAGGAGTTTGCCCACGACTTCGGCAGGTTGCGCTTCGAGGTCAAAGTGTGCCGCCGCGACGTGGGGAACGAGCTGCCAGAACAGCGCGCGCAGGAGGTGCGACTTGCCGATGCCGCTCTGCCCGGTCAGCGTGGTGAGTCTGGTGGGGGTCTGGGGTGATTGCAACACCTGCACCAGATTGCGCAGAGTCTCCTCGCGGCCCACGGTCAATTGGGGGCGATCCGGAGCGACTCCCCAGCGGGCATGGGGGGGGTGGTCCATCCCGGCAAGCAGTGAATCCAGTAACGCAGTGAGCGCGCACGACACCTTCTCCCCGCACTCGTAATCAAGGTGGGACTCGTACGCCGTGAAGGTACGGACAACCTCTTCCTTCAGTCCCAGCGCCGCGTAGATGCGCATCAGTTGCTCCACGCGGATCGTGTCGCGGGCCTGTTCGAGTTCGAACTCGTGGAGTCGCTCGAGAATCAGGGCCGCGTTCTGGGGTCCCAGCGGACCGCCCGCCAAGTGAACCAGGGCATCGAGCACGGCCCCAACAATGCGCTCGCGCACCGGAATTAGCAGGGGGTGGTCGATGTCTGAAAGGGGTTTATGGCGAGCGACCTTGAGCGCATCGTGCCAGGCGACGCTCGCGGCCAGGGGATCCTTCTCGGATCGTGCGCGCGAGGACAGCTTCTCGAAGTCGCGAAGATCGCATGCGACGTTGGACTCCAGCAAGGCAAGGTTTTCGCTGGTTGCGATGAGCAGCGTGAGATCGGCATGCGAGGCCAGGGAAGACACGCCTCGCGTCAACAGCAACCTGAGGTTGGGTCCAGTCCGCAACTCATCGGGATCGAAGAGCTCTTGGGCCAGCCACTGGCGGTCGGCACGCAACGACGGTTGCGCCGCCAAGAATGCGAGCATCGCCGTTAGCCGCTTGCTCCTCGTTTGGAAAGGCGCGCCTTCAGGCCCAACCAAACGAAAGGCCCCAAACAAGGTGACGGTCCACTTCATCTCGGAACTGCCCTTCGCCGTTCAATCATGGCACGTTCGACAAAAGTGAAACGCAAGTGAAACGCCCCCCGACGGATGATGGGTCGTTGGAGGTTCAAAATGAACGCTTTCCTGAATTTGCTTTTTGTCGTATCCACGGGTGCCAGCCTCTATGGTACGCCACTTTCTGAAACGACGGTTTGCGCGCCGGCGCCGGTCCAGGTGACCTGGGCCGATGTGCAAGAGTACATCGACGTCCACGCGACGCAAACCGACGCCGTCACCGAGGGCATGCTGCAGGACGAAGCCGAGGCCGGTGTG
>CAYJMZ010000061.1:9865-12199 GCA_964370995.1 uncultured Fimbriimonadaceae bacterium
CAATGGACCGGGCATTGGCTGGCCGGCTGCGGGACGGGTCATCCTGTTTGCGACTTGGTCGGAGACGGTCACCGCCGCGGATATGATCCTCGCCGTGACCGGTTCGCGTCCCAGCGGACCCTCGATTCTCGGAGCCATGCGCCCTGCAGCAGGGAGCTAACCCTTGGTTCGCGCGGCGGCGGTGAGCTTGCCTCAACGGCAACAGGTAGATGATGACGGTCGGCACAACCCCAAGATGAGAAAGGCCCTCGTGATCGATATGGATGACCGTTCCTTGACTCCATGGCACGGGTGTCCAAGCAATGTCGCCACGATCGCCGAGTTGCTCAAGACCCATGGCGATGGAAAGCCGAACTTCGATGTAACCCTAAGGAGTTCATCGAGGGAGGAGCTCACGACGGCTTTGGTGGAGGCAGCGGTCTTCGAGTTCTTTTGGGAGGCGAAGAACCTTGCCTTGCTCTATGTGGCCGGCATGGGAACGACTCACGCGGCATTCCGCGCGCTGGATCACATCTTCGATTTCGCCGCGCAGTCGAAGGCGACGGACAAGATCATCATCTTGGACTCTTGCTGGCGGGGGGAAACCTTCGAGGCGAGTTGCCAGGGTGGGAACGCCCATGAACTCCCCCCAGGCGTGTCCGTGCTCGCCGGGGGGCAGCCTACGGCCTCTTCGGTGGAGACCCCTGAATCGGGCGCGTTTTCCTCCCTTGTGGCTCGCGCCCTGGAGGGAGGGGCGGCCGACCTTCGCGGGAAGGTGACACCAGGCGGCATGTATGCGTTCGTCGATCACGCACTGGGTGCCGGCGACTACCGGCCCTTCTATAGGACGAGTGCCGCGCGCTTCACCTCGGTCCGCGCCGTGTCCGCTCCCGAGATGCCGGCGACGCTCGCGAAACTGCTGGAGTTGTTCCCGTCGCCACAGTCCGTGCACGCGCTGGATCCCTCTTACGAACCGACGAACACGTCCAAGCAGGTTGGCGAACGAAGTCGGGCACCGGAAGCGGACCCCGCCCACGTGGCGATCATGGAAGAGCTCCATAAACTCGCCATTCTCGGACTCGTCGTGCCTGTGGGCGAAGAGCACATGTCCCTGGCCGCGATGAACTCGAAGTGTTGCCGACTCACGGCACTGGGCCTGTACTACTGGCGCCTGGTGAAGGAAGGGTTGCTCTACGCATGAACGGCGCGCCCACAACCCCCGAATGCCCTTGCGTGATGCGACATCCGTTCCGCCCGTCGATGGGAGATCCGACATGATGCCCTGTGAACTGCCCTTCATTCTTCCCGTCTCAAACGCATTCGCTCTGGTGCGATGCGAGTCCCAACTGAACCATCCGACGGCCATCGGGGATGCGGGTAGAACTGATCCGCACGCTTCCTCGGCGCCACGGCCGCCCGAGCAGGCCGTGGACGCACCGTCGAAGGCCGTTCGCAAACGTCCGAGGCGAGGTTGAGAGGGCAGTGCCCGGCCGCGGTTCGACGCGCGGAGTGAGCGATGTGGTGGCCGGGCATGAACGGCGCCGATAAGTAGGAGTCGGGCAGTCATCTTGGTACAATGTGCGCATGGTGACCTTGCTCCTGACCACGGCCCTCCTCGCCTCGCCGGCATGACCGCCAAGATGGGTGGGTACATGCCCGTCCGCGCCGAGATGAGCTCCGATGGGACCGGCGTCACGAAGAGCCCGATTGGCCTAAAAGCCCCCCAGTTCGGCAAGATCGAGATCGGCGGGAAGATCTACGCGTTCATCCTCGACGACCCCGACGGCGGACCGGCGAAGCTCTATGTGGACAGCAACGCGGACGGCGACCTGACCAACGACCCCGCGGCGAAGTGGGACTCACGCAAGCAGGGCGAGTCCACCATGTACTTTGGCAGCGCCCAGGTCATGATCAAGGGCCAGTTGGCGGCGATCAGCGCGTACAAGTTCGACAAGAACGACCCTCAGCGTGCGGCGCTGAAGAACACACTTCTGTATTACACCGACTTTGGATACGAAGGGAAGCTCAAGTTCGGTCGAAACACGTACAACATCGCGTTTGCCGGCGGGATGGACGCCAACGCGAGAATCTGGGTTGACCGAAACGGCAACGGCAAGAGCGACGGGCGCTCGGAGAGCATTTCGGCGGCCAAGCCCTTCAACTTCGGTGGCACGACGTACGAGCTCAAAGTGGTGGGCGGCGCGTTTCAAGTGGTGGTCTCGACGCAGACCGTCGAGGAGTTCGCGCTTCCTCCGGACCTCAGCATCGGCAAACCTGTGCCGTCTTTCGAGGCGGTGGCGACGGACGGAACGAAGATCAGCTTTCCGAAGAGCTACGCGGGCAAGATCGTGATGG
>CAYJMZ010000062.1:0-12100 GCA_964370995.1 uncultured Fimbriimonadaceae bacterium
TACGTCACCACCAACACCGGTCTCGATTACGGCACGGTGGCGATCCGGAAGGATGCGGACGACAGCGGCGCGCAGGTCAAGTGGGACGACACCTGGGACAGGACGGCGGACGATAGGGCCAGCAGCATCGGCCTGACGTTCGAGGTTGAGAACGGTGCCGTGGTGCCCTATCCCGCATTATTCATGAGCAGCCGTGAAAGCACCGCGGAAAGGGGAGCCCCGACTTCGTGCCACCCCCGTGTCGGGGGTGCGTCAGCCACGGCCCAACGCACGCGATCTGTGACCCTCTCGAACCTGTCGTGAATGATCTGGGCTATAGGTGAAGGCCTCGTTCTTTGCCTTCGTGCGAAGAAACCAACCGCCTTCGTAGCCGCGATCGTCCCGATTGTCGGTCCGGCCCGTGAGGTGCGCCCCTTCAGGGCTTTCTTTGTCGGCGATCCAAACCCAGGACGTTGCCCTGGGCTGTATTTGGGCGACCCTTCGGGCCTTCCGGAGCGGACGCCTGCTCAGTTGGGACGTGCTGGGAGGGTAGCCGCCTTGGTCTTTCGTGGTTCGGATCCTGATCTGTGCCCATCTGCGAACATCTGCGGTTCATCCCCCAACGAACGACGAAAGACGAACGACGAACAACAATCGCGGCCACGTAGCACAGGCACCCCTGCCTGTGATCCCGTCCGGGCCGCGGAACACAGGCTGGGAGCCCGTGCTACGGGGCCCGCACAAGGCCCAGCCTCTGGGCCTGGGCGCTGGTGAGGAGGGACTCGGGGTCGAAGTGGGCCCGTGCGGCCTGCCACCTTGCCAGCCCGGACTCCCCTACCGACCGATGGAACTCCTCGGCGGTGAGGGTGCTATCCTTGGCGAGGTAGAACCGGCCGCCGGCGGTGCCGCCAGCGGCTTCGACTTCTGCGTGATCGCTTACAATTCCAGCGGCCAGACCATTTGGCCGAGTTCTGGGAGTGCGGGCACAAGGTGGCTTCGGCGTCTCGCCGATTCCGAGTCGGTGCGGGCCAGGGTCGGGCTAGATGTCCGTTAAGCTTTAGAATTCGGGTTCGTGGCTCGATGCGGTGTCGGTCCCCTTTGGAAGTGCGCGAGCCTGTTCGCGCCATTCACCGCGGCGACTTGTCGGCGGTTCCTCACCGGACTCGCGGCAAGCCGCTCGAATGCAAGGCGACGAGCAAGCTCGCGCACTCCCAAGCGCTTCGCTCCCGGAGCCGGCTGCCTTAGGCGCGCACGCCCACCTTTCGCTCCGCCTCAGCCTCCAGACGATGGATCTCGCCCTCGAGTGCCAGCCGCAACGACTCCACCTCTTCGGGCGCGGCGTCCTTCGGAACGAACATCGGCTCGCCGAAGATCATTAGCGCCTTGGCGAACGGCCACGGGATCATGTAGCGATCCCACGTCCGAACGAGCCAACGTGGGCGGGCCGAGATGCCGATGGGCACCAAGGCGGCACCCGACTTCTGCGCCATGGTCATCACGCCCGGTTGGACGACCCCGGAGGGGCCGCGCGGGCCGTCGGGCGTCAACGCCATCCACGCGCCGTCGCGCAGGACCTTGATCGCCTCGATCGCGGCCCTCACCCCGCCGCGTCCGGTGCTGCCGCGGATCGTCTTGAATCCGAGGCGACTGAAGATGCGGTTCTGAATATCGCCGTCGCGCGAGTGGCTGATGATCACCCACATTCCCTTCCCCCTGAAGAAGTTTGCGGCGACGAACGACCGACCGTGCCAGCCCGAGATCACGCACCCGCCGGGCAACGCCTTGACCGCGGCGAAGTTCTCGGTCCGAATCCGAAGGGTCATGCCGATCGAGCGCACGATGAGGTACAGCAGGTCGCTCATCACCAGCGGGCGGACGTTTCGCCACCACCGCTTCACGGCGTCCAGCCCCGGGTGCGGGCCAGTTCGGCCGCAGGGTGCATCGGATACGCGCTCATGAGTTCGTCGAGGAGCGACTGGGCGGGCTGGGGAGCGGCGTCGCGCATCATGGCCACCAGCGAGAGCATCGCGTCCGGACGCTGCGGGTCGTTCGTAGGTCCCCGAATCACCGAATCCAGCAGGCAGCGTGCGACCTCGGGCTGCGACCCTTTAAGCCGCTCGGCAAGCATGGTTCGCCGCAGCGAGGGCAATTGGCCCAGCTCGTGGATGCGGTCTAGTTGCAGAACGACCGGCCCCTGTTCGTTCTCCGGCAGGGCCCCCATCATCTGCACCAGCGCCCCACCCTCCTCGACGTGTTCGCCCAAGTGGCCCAGCGCCTCGGAGAGCTCCCGCAATGCGGCGAGGTCGCCGGGATGCTCCTTGAGATGTTGGCGCGCGGCCGCGGCGGCGGCGGCGGGACTCCGGCGGTTCATCTCGCGCAACACCTCGTACCCGAGTTCGATGCGCGCAAGGCTCGGGGCACGGAAGGCTACCCCCAGAATCAAGCCCGCGGCAAACCCACCCAGATGCGCCCAGAACGCGGTCCCCCCCTGCGTTGTGCCCAAGTGCAAGAACGCGCCCACGGCCTGCAACGCCAACCACACGCCCGCCAGTACCGCGACGGAGGCCCCCAGGTGCGGCGCGACCGGCACCCGAAGGTTCACGTAGCGGAGGCTGTAGTAGGCCGCGCACGACGCCACCGCCCCGCTCGCTCCGATGAGTGGCGGCCCACCCGGAGCGGCCAGCAGACCGTGCGCGAGCACACCCGCCAGCCCACCAAGGAAGTACACAAGAGCAAAGCGCCCCGAGCCCGCGGCAATCTCCACCGCCGGGCCCACCGCCGCCAGAAACACCATGTTGCCCAGCAGATGCAACAGGTTCTGGTGCATGAACATGCTTGAGAACACGGTGCCCACCGTGGGATGAGATGGCGAGAAGCCAAAGCGGCCGACCAACTCGGGGTCAAACGCCACGGCAAAGGCGGCGGCGATGTTGGCCGCCACCAAGATCACGGCAACGACGGGAAGGCGTCGCGCCTGGCTCACTCGTCTTGCAGCCACTCCTCTTGGATGTCCACGTTCACGTACGACTCCTGCACGTCGTCGAGATCGTCCAGCAGTTCGAGCAACTTGAGCAGCTTCGGAATATCGTCTCCGGTGGGCTCCGCTTTGTTGGTGGCGATGTAGGTCAGACCCACATCGGTCGTCTTGACCCCCTGCTTCTCCAGCGAATCGTTCGTGCTGTGAAGGTTCTCAACGGACGTATACACGGTGAATCCCTCGTCCTCGGCCACCACATCGTCCGCCCCGGCGTCCAAGGCCTTGAGCGTGAGTTCGTCCTCGTCCACGCCCTTCGCGGGCACGACGATCTGCCCCACGTGCTTGAACTGCCAACTCACGGAGCCGTTCTCCGCGAGGTTGCCGCCCGATTTGCTGAACGCGTAGCGCACCTCGGCGACCGTTCTGTTGCGGTTCTCGGTGTAGCACTCGAGCATGATCGCCGCGCCACCGGGCCCGTACCCCTCGTAGGTCATCTCTTCGTAGGCAGCGCCCTCGATCTCACCCGTGCCGCGCTGGATCGAGCGCTTGATGTTCTCGGATGGCACGGAGTTCTCGCGCGCCTTGGAAATGGCCAGGCGAAGGCGGGGGTTGAGGTCGGGGTCCCCGCCGCCCATGCGCGACGCGACGATGATCTCGCGGCTCAGTTTCGTGAAGAGCTTGCCGCGGATGACATCCAGCTTGCCCTTGCGGATCTTGATGGTCTTCCATTTGGAGTGCCCAGACATGGAAGCATTTTGGCACGCCGGGGGAAAGGGAACAGGATTGAGGATTTAGGATTGAGGATTGAGCGTTGAGGATTGAGGATTGAGGATTGAGGATTGAGGATTGAGGGGCAAGTGGTTGCCTTCGGAGACCTCTCTGACCCGAGAACTCAAGCTTGCCCCCCGCTCCTCAATCCTCAATCCTTTCCCTATCCGCCGGAGATCTTAACGCTGTTCTGGGGCGCTGGCTTGTAGATCTCGATCGTCAGGTGGTCCGTGAACCGGTATTTGAGCGCCGTTGCGTTCGTGACCATGTCGAGGGCGTACCTCAGCGACGTGTTGATCAGATAGGCGTCGATCTTGTAGCTCGGCACGCCTGGGGCGACCTCGACGGTGGTCTGCGACTGCTTGCCGAACTCGGCGAACACGGCCTTGAGGTCGGTCTTGGCCAGCCGCACGGTGACCATCTTGTCCAACGCCGTTTCGGGCAACTTGCCCTTCGGCTTGGCAATCGGCTGGGTCGCCTTGACCTCGCTCGAGGCCTTCTGCGACGAGGACGCCGTCTTGCGCGACACGAAGTAGATTCCGTTCTGCACCTCGTACTCGAGGCCGGCGACCTTGCACACGATCTGCAGGGCCTCCTCGAACTCGACGCCCGTGAGCGACAAGTGGAGCACGAACGTCGCGAACGGATCGCAAACGTAGTTCTTCTTCGCCTGGGTGAACAGGTCGTGCAGCACGCCGCGAACGTCTACGCCCGACGCGCTGATCGACACGGTGCCGTTGCCGGCTTGCTGGACCGACGCTGGGGTCCCCTGCGCCCACACGGTGAGCGTCGCGAGGAGAAGGATGCTGGAGACGATGAGCTTCTTCATGGCTATTTGTTCTTGTCGGGCGTTACGGGGTTGCCCTGAGAGTCGTACACACGGATCGATCCGTGCGGGCTGGCCGGGGCGGGGTTCGGGGCAGCATGGGCAGGAGATGCTGAGGGCCTGCGGCGCATGGGGGCCTTCCTGGCAACCGGTTTCGACACCGTCACGATCGGTCCCGGTTTGGGCGCGAAGGGCTTCGGCGCAACCTTGGGCAGGGTGGCAGACGCGGCAGAGGGGGCCTTTGCGACGGGCGGGGTCGTCGCGGCGGGAGTGGCGGGGACGGGCTGGGCGACCGGTATCACTTTCTCGCCGAGGAGCGCGTCGGGGTTTCGGAACACATAGCTCATGGCGATCAGCACGAGGGCCAGCGCGCCGGAAAGCAGGAGTGGTTTGAGCAGCGCCTTGGATGCGGGGGCGTCTTCCAGGGCTTCGGGGCCATCTTCGGTAGGTGGGGTTGGTCTGCGAAGCCGCTGCAGCCAGTGGACCTTTGGGCTCTCGTCTTGGGGCATCTCGACGACGGCGCTATATGCCTGCACCACGGCGCGTCCCGCAAGCATCGCCTGGAGCCCAGCGCGCCTCTCGGAAAGGTAGCCCTTGCACAGCGCGCACTCGCCGATGTGGCCTTCAAGCTGCGCCAGCGCCTCGGGCGACATGGCCCCACCGGACAAGTAACGCCCGATCTGCGCTTCTGCTAGTTGGCACTCAATGTTCTTGACCGGCATCTCTAACAATCCACTTGAGGTTTTTGAGGCCACGACAGGAGCGGCCTAGTAGGATTGTCGGGTGCCACCCCGGGATCTTTAGGGGCGGTGTGCAGCCATAGTGGCGCGGACGTCCCCGTCCGCGATCCTCACCCACGCCCCTGCCACTGATGTCGGGTCGGCGCAAGGCTGGGATTCGCGGACGTGGACGTCCGCGCCACTATGCGGCGTTGCCCTCCGCCGTCCGCGATCCTTGCCCACGCCCCTGCCACCGATTCGGGTCGGCGCAAGGCTGGGATTCGCGGACGAGGACGTCCGCGCCACTATGCGGCGTTGAGCTACGCCCAACTGGCGAGTGCTTGCCCAAACAGCGCCTCCACCATGGGGCGGCGGGCGATCTCGGCGCCGCTGGTGGTGGCGGTGGCGGCGCCGGCGGCGAGGCCCCAGCGGAACGCCTCGTCCAGGGGGCGGCCGTCCTCCAGAGCCCACAGGAACGCGCCGAGCAGGGAGTCCCCGCTGCCGATGGAGCTGCGCGCCTCGACCTTGGGCGACTTACCCACCAATACGCCCTCGCCGCACGCGAGCACCGCGCCATCTGCGCCGAGCGACACGATCGTCATCGCATCCCCGCCCCCTTGCAGAGCGCGGATGTCGCGCGCCGCTTCGACAGCCAGCTCGCGCGTGTCCACGGACCAGCCCAACAACCGCGCGGCCTCGCGGGCGTTGGGCTTGCACAGGCCGGGATGGGCGTCAAGCGCCAGGCGCATGGGCTCGCCGTCGGCGTCCACCACCACGCGGCACCCTCCCTCGCGAAACAGCGCGGTGAGGTCGCGGTAGATCCCCGGGGACACGCCGGGAGGGATCGAGCCGCCCATGGCCACCCAGCGGGCGCCCTGCGATAGGGCCCGGCACTTCGCCCACAACGCGTCGAGCTCTGCCGCCGCGATCTCCGGGCCCCTGGCATTGAACGTGGTCGGCGGGGCGTCCGAGGAGTCCTCCACACTAAAATTCGTGCGCGTTTCGCCCGCGGTGTCCACGAAGTCGTGCCGCACGCCCTGCGCGTCCAGCACGTGGCGGATGAACGCGCCCGGGCCGCCCCCGACGAACCCCGTGGCCACGGCCGAAGCACCCATCTCCACGGCGACGCGCGCCAGGTTGATGCCCTTGCCCCCCGCATCGGTCTCAGTACGAGCCACGCGGTTGGTGTCGCCAAGACGCAACACATCCACGAAAAGCGCGTGGTCGATCGACGCGTTGAGCGTGACACTGAGGATCATTGGGCCATCACCGAGGCGAGCCGTAGCTTGTCGGGGTCCACGTTGCGTTCGGTATGCAACACGTAGTCGAGCGGGTGCGCCACGAGGCGGCTTCCGTCCACGCCGACCATCTCCCCCGAGTGCCCGTCGATCAGCTTGTTGGCCGCGAAGGCCCCGAGGCGCAAGGCCAGCACGCGGTCGAACGCCGTGGGGCTGCCCCCGCGCTGCATGTGTCCCAACACGAGATACCGCGCCTCGTAGCCCGTGTTCTTCTCGAGAAACGCCTGGATGTCCGCGGCCTTGGCGGCTCCCTCGGCCACGATGATGATGCTGCTGTGCTTGCCCTTGGTGGCGGCGCCGCGGATCCCGTCGCACACCCCGGCGATCGAATAGGGGATCTCGGGAATGAGGATCGCCTCGGCGCCCGATGCGAGCCCCGCCTCCACCGCGATGAACCCGTTGGAGCGGCCCATCACCTCGATCACAAACACCCGGTCGTGCGAGTACGCGGTGTCGCGCACGCGATCGATCGCCTCGACGGCGGTGTTCACGGCGGTGTCGAAACCGATGGAGAAGTCGGTGCCCGAGATGTCGTTGTCGATCGAGCCGGGAACTCCCATCACGGGGACCTCGAACTCGCTGTGCAGCGCCAAAGCGCCGGTGAGCGAGCCATCCCCTCCGATCACCACCAGACCTTCCACCCCGTCCTCGCGCAGCGTGTCTACCGCGATCTCCCGGCCCTCGCGCTCTCGGAATGCGGGGCACCGGGCCGTGTGCAGAATCGTGCCCCCCCGGTTGATGATGCCGCCCACGGACACCGACTTGAGCTCGATGCACTCGTTCTTGATCAGGCCCTCGTACCCGTGCATGAAGCCGAGCACCTCGACGCCCCTGCCGATTGCCGCCCGTACCACCGCGCGAATCGCCGCATTCATGCCCGGCGCGTCGCCTCCGCTTGTCATCACCCCAATCTTCTTCAAAGCCTCTCCTGGGGGGGCATCCCGCGACGCGCCCGTAGTGAAGGACGATGGCCGGGCACCTTTCGCGCGGGCGCTGCAAGTAAAATGGGCTCTCCATGTCCCCTCACCCCCTGTCCCAGTCGGTCGGAGCGCTGGCACGGCACGCCGAGACGGTCCACCTGGGACAGTCGCTCGAAAGCGTGGCCGCGACCCTGCGTTACGCCGAATCGGCGATGGTGGTGGTGCTGGACGAGCCGCTGGTGGCCGGCGTGGTGGACGAAGCCGGCCTGTCGGCGTGCCTCGCAGCGGGTGCGGACCCGCACGAACCCCTCGAGCGCGCGATGCGTCCGGCGAACACGATCGCGCCCTACGCCACGGGTGCAGAGGCCCTTCGCCGCTTCGAGGACGAGGGATCGGGGCCGCTGGTGGTGGTCGACGAGGCTGGCCATTTGCTTGGGATTTTGAGCCCGTCCGACCTGTTTCCCAAGCGCATCGAGCCCATGCGTCCGCCGGCGATCGGGGGCATGGCCACCCCATTCGGCGTGTACTTGACCACGGGCGGCGTCCGTGCGGGCGCCAGCAATCTCGCACTCGTGTCCACGGGGATGCTGTTGTTCACCCTGTTCCTCGCGGGAGTTCTGCTCACCGATCCCCTGGCCGCGGCGCTGGTCCAAGAACCCCGCTGGCAGGGCGTGGAGGAGGCGGTTTCGGAGTACCTGCCGATCCTGCTGTTCCTCGTGGGTATGCGCGCGCTTCCTTTGGCGGGCACCCACGCCTCGGAGCACATGGTCGTGCACGCGATCGAGCGTGGGGAGCCGCTCATCGCCAGCGTCGTGGCGCGCATGCCCCGCGTGCACCCGCGCTGCGGCACCAACATCGCGGTTGGCGCGGGCATTTTTCTCGGGGTGTTCCACGCGGACTTCTTGGCGGACGAGCAGATCCGGCTCCTGCTCGCAGGGCTGGCGACCCTCGCGCTGTGGCGGCCTGTCGGGTCCCTCGCGCAACGGTGGGTGACGACCAAGCCTCCCTCGGCGCGCCAGATCGACGCCGGGGTCGAGGTTGGCAGGGCGCTGCTGGAGAGATTCAGCGCATCGCCCCACACGACGCCCTCGTTCGCGGCTCGGATATGGAACTCCGGCATGCTTCACGTGATGGCCGGGGCAGGTCTGAGCGCGGCCATCGTGTCGCTGCTCTCAAACGCGCTCGGGCTGAACCTGCCCCTTTAGGCCGGCGCCACCCTGGGGTATCCTTTCCCGCTAGAGCCGTGCAGACCTTCTACAACGTGATGCTTGTGATCGGCGTGATTGTCGCCGTCGTATTTGCCGTACTCGTGTTCTTCACGGGAAAGGGCGACGCCATGTCCGGTGGATCTGGCGTCCGCACGACGTTCCACGGCAAGGCCAATTTCGACGATTTTGTATCGAGATTGAGCTTCATCCTCGGCATCTCCTTCATGGCCGTCATGCTCCTGCTGGACATGCTCGCCAACCGCATGAAGTAGAGGCGCCCCCGTAGCACAGGCACCCTTGCCTGTGATCCCCCGTGGCGAGGACGAAGAGGGGCACGATCATGCTCAGCGGAACCAATCGCCACGCAAGGGTGCGCCGCCGTGCTCCGCCCTCCACTCCGCCAACTTGTCTCGGATGCGGGTGCGAAACTGCGCCCACTGGGCCAAGCTCCACGTGGTGCTGCGTTCCCGTTCGTCCCCGAGCAACTCGGCGATGCACACAAAGGCAAAGTCGCGCGCGGCGAGGGCTGTCTCGAACTCCATGAGCGCACTGGACCGCTGCCACTTGTCCTTCTTTGCCGCCTCGTCCGCGAGGTACCCAAAGGCGTGCTTAGAGGGGTCGTACAGTTCGTCGTCGTCTTTGAACTGCTCGAGGAGGCCGAATACCAGCCTTTGCGTCGCGACACTGAGCTTGTCGTCTCCCAGATACCGAAAGGCTGACATCGCCTCGACGCGGTAGCCGAGTTCGGCCCCCTTCATCGCCTTGGCGAGAGCCTCGAACGCCTCGGAGGAGCTGCTGGAGAGCACTTGCCGGGCGAGGTCTGCGGCAGGAGAAGTCCCATAGTTGCCATCGCCGAACGGCTTCTGCACGGAGAGGGCGTTCACCAGGACAGGAGCGATGGGGGTCGCCTTGAGTTTCTTGAGCAGACCGACCGCAGTCGAGCGGTGTTCAGCAGTCTTCGAATCCGCACCCTCTTCGAAGAGGGCTGCCTTCTGCGATGCGGGAATCGAAGACTCGAAGAGCGCCACCGCCACGTCTTGGCTTCCCACGCCGTCATGCTTGAGACACCCTTTATACAGGTCGGGAATCGACTCCGGGAAACGCAGAACCAGCATCCTCAGGGCCACCGGATTGGTGGGTACGGTCGCGTGGAAACCACCTGCTACCACCTCTTTCACCTCTTCGGGCGTGGGGAAGACGACCGACTCGAGGTAGTTACGCTCGTTCTTGGATCGAACCTGCTTCCACCACTCCTTGGGCTTCTGATCGGTGTAAAGCCAACCGCGGTTGATGAACCTGGCGGACATCAGATTGGCCAAGAGTGTCTCGCAGATATCGGCGACGGTGCGAAAGCCCGCGTACCCGTTGTTCATGCCTCCCTGGAAGGTGAGGGTGGCCCGATCGTCGTCCAAGTGGGCGATGAGGTTGGGAACCACCTGGAGCCCGCACGCCAGGATGGGATCGTACGCAGTCGGGCTAGTCCCCCCGAAGACGGAGGACATTTCCCGCGAGTTCACCCACTGATCGATCAGCCACTCGGTGCTGCCCGGTTTTGCGCTCAAGGGGCGTAGGGCCGCCCGGAACGATTTGAGGCTCCAAAAGACCCTGCCGTAGTCCCGCTTTGGCAGGCGCTTGGCGAGTGTTCCCAGGCGGGCCGTCAGCGCCTTGCGATCGAAGTCCTTCTCCAGAAACCCGGCTAGGGTGAGTTCGTACGCCATCATTGCCACTCTCGACTCCACGCTTGGATTCTCGTCGAGGTCGGTGGAGCGAGACCCCGCTGTCGGGCTCTTCATGATCTTTAGGCTCAGGTCGGGCATCCCCATCGACTCGGCTTGAAGCGCCAGTGCGAGCATGGGGTCTTCGGCGAAGGGAGAATCGAGGTGGCAGGCGATCATGGGGAACTTGAGCGCCTCGGCCTCGGTGACTGGCAGCGCCTCCTCGAGGTCTTTGTAACTTTCCTGAACCTCGCGCTGTGCAGAGACCGTTACCGGGCCAGCCATGTAGAGATTGCCCATAGCGGTTCGGATCCGCCACGCGATCGACTTGGGATAGAACGTGCCTTCTTGGGTCCCAACGGTCATGTAGACCTTTTTCAAGACCACGAGTTCGGCGTCCCGCGGCGGAAGCGGCAGGCCCAGTTGGCGATAGAGCGTCAGGCCAGGAGATTCCGGGCCTTGTGGCGGGGCCACGCCGAATATCGATAGAGCAAGGAGAAGGACAACCGATCGCATCTGGATCCTCCACTGACTATTGTATGCCGATTCGTAGCACAGGCACCCCTGCCTGTGTTCTTGAGATCACGCAAAGAAGGGACACCGGCTCGGCAAATCTCGGCGCTCTCTGCGTGAAACTCCGCCAGCGGGACCGGAACACAGGCTGGGAGCCTGTGCTACTTACCCCCCAGTCCCCAAACAGGCAGTAAACTCGTGGCCCTGCGACTGACCATCCTGCACACCAACGACTTGCACGGGAGCCTTGACGAGCCCCGCGCGGAGGCTCTGCGCGGCTTGCGCGAGGCACACGACGCGCTGCTGCTCGACTCCGGCGACTGCATCAAGGCAGGCAACCTCGCGATCCCGATGGCCGAAGACCCCGCGTGGGCGCGTCTGGCGCGTGCCGGCTGTGCGGCGGGAGTGCTCGGCAACCGCGAAACCCATCCCCTTCGCGCGGGGTTCGAGGCCAAGCTCCGAGGCGCGCGCCATCCCCTTCTGTGCGCCAACCTGCGCGCCAAGAGCGGCGGCGAGCCACCCCTTCCCGCAACGCTCAAACTCGAGCGGCACGGGGTCAGAATCGGCATCGTGGGTGTGATGGTGCCGATGGTCACCGATCGCATGGCGTCCTCGACCCTCAGCGCGTACCTGTGGGACCCTCCGATCCCCGCCGCCGCCCGCTGCGCGGAGGAACTGCGCCCCGAAGTGGACCTGCTCATCGCGCTGACCCACATCGGGCACGCGCAAGACCTCGAGTTGGCCCAGCAGTGCCCCTTGTTCGACCTGATCCTGGGTGGCCACTCGCACGCGGTGCTCGAAACCCCGGCGGTCGTGGGCAACACGCACGTGTGCCAGGGCGGCTCGCACGGGCGGTTTGTGGGCCGATATGTTTGGGAACTCGGCAAAGGGCTCGTCGAAGCGCAACTCATCGCCATCGCGTAGCCGTATCTTGGTCAAGAGGGCGTCCGCTGGGCTATAATCTTGGAAACCCTCGGCGGCTTTTTGCGCGAGGTTTTTTTTGTGCGCGCATCGTCCCTTCAAGGTGCGTGGAACTGACGGGAGAAACGGATTGTGACCAAGTACATCTTCGTCACCGGCGGCGTGGTGAGCTCGATCGGCAAGGGCATCACGACCGCGAGCCTCGGTAGGCTCCTTCGCAACCGCGGGTTCACCGTGGCGCCCGTCAAGCTCGATC
>CAYJMZ010000063.1:0-11888 GCA_964370995.1 uncultured Fimbriimonadaceae bacterium
GTTCGCTCACCGACCGCAGCCATCTGGACGAGCATGCTTGGAAATACTTTGGTTTGGGCCAAAGCTTCCGAAAACGAAGTTCCATGTTCGACACTTGCGCGAGCCCGCATTAATGCTGCTTCGATGACCGGGTTGCCCGCCACCTTGGCACCGTGCTCAAGCGCGGACATCAGGTTCACGTTTCCCGTAAGAAGGGTCGCAATCGACTGGAACGAACGGGAGTAGGCCAGCTTCTTAAGCAGCTCTCCCACAAGGGGAAGACGCAACGCCAACGACGACACCGCCTTCTTGACGCCCGGCATGCCCAAGGCGATCTTGAGCGCTACGATCGTGCCCACGAAGATGCCCACCGTCAGCCACGGATTTGAGCGCACGAACGTGCCGGTTGCCAAGAGCATCTTGGTGGACAAGGGCAGGGAGTCCTTCATCTTCGAGAACATCGTGCCGAACTTGGGCATGACGAACACGATCAACACCGTCAACGTCAGGAAGGCCACCGCAGACAGCACCATCGGGTACAGCATCGCGTTCATGACCTTCTTCTTGAGGTCCGCGGAGCGCTCGACGTACGACGCCGCACTCAGCAGGGCCTTGTCGAGGTGGCCGCCTTCCTCGGCGACGCGCACCATGTCGGTCACCAACACGGGAAACATCCACGGCACGGAGCGCATCGACGCCGAAAGACCCCGCCCGCCGACGATCTCAATGCGAAGAGCCTCGAGGCCCGCGCGCATCGCAGGTGTTCGGGCGCCCTCGATGACCGCGTCGAGAGCCTCCACGAACGGCACGCCCGTCTCCGCCATGATCGCCAAGTCGCTGAGGAGGGTGCAGAGGTCCGCCTCAGTGACCTTGCCCCCACGGCGGACTCTCGGCGCCGATTCGGGCCCCGCAGAGGTCTCCTTGCCGCGCCTCATACCGGCGGGGACGATCGAGATGATCGTGACGCGCTGGCCCGCGAGTTTGTGTTCAACCTCGTCGATCGTGGCGCCGACCATCTCGCCATCGACCTTCGCGCCTTGGGCATCCACGCCCTTGTACTTGAATGCGTGCATGGCGCTACATGCCGTCCGCGGTCACGCGGATGACTTCCTCCACAGTCGTGGAACCGTCTAGAATCCGGCCTCGCGCATCGTTGCGAAGCGTGGTCATGCCCTCTCGCTCCGCCGCGTCCCGGATCTCCGCGGAGTGGTCTGCGGTGAGGATCATGCGGCGCACGGTCGGCGAAACGTCGAGAACCTCGTAAATGCCGATGCGGCCTCGGAAACCGGTCTTCGTGCAGTGCTCGCACCCTCTCCCATGCCGATAGGTCACGTCCGTCGGCAGATTGAGCCGCGCCAGAACAGCCGGCTCGGGTTGGTAGACCTCCAGACACTTGGAACACGACGCGCGCACCAGCCGCTGGGCGACGCTGCACGTGATCGATGAGCCGATGAGAAACGGCTCGATCCCCATATCCACAAGCCGCGTGATGGCCGCAGCGCTGTCGTTGGAGTGAAGGCTGGTGAGCACCAAGTGGCCCGTCAGCGCCGCTTCCACCGCGATCGATGCGGTCTCGCCGTCGCGAACCTCGCCGACCAGGATCACGTCGGGGTCCTGCCGCAGGATCGAGCGAAGGCCCGTCGAAAAGCTCACGCCGGCCCGCGGGTTGACGTTGGCTTGGATGATCCCGTCAAGCTGGTACTCGACCGGGTCTTCGATGGTGATGATGTTGCGATGCACGGCGTTGAGGTGGTGCAGCGCCGCGTAGAGCGTGGTGGTCTTCCCAGAACCCGTGGGCCCCGTGACGAGCACGAGCCCCTGGGGTTCTTCGATGCGGGGAATCAGGCGAGCCTTGGCGTCGACCGACATCCCGAGCTTGTTGAGGTCGATCGTGGCGCTTCCCTTGTCCAGGATTCGGATGACCACGTTCTCGCCGAACACCGACGGATAGGTAGACACGCGAAAGTCGTACTCGCCCTGGTGCGACAGCATCGTGCAACGCCCGTCTTGGGGCATGCGCCGTTCGGCGATGTCGAGGCTCGCAATGATCTTGATGCGCGACACCAGGGGGTGCTGAAGGTCCTTGGGAATCGACATGACCTCCTGCAGCAGGCCGTCCACGCGGAATCGGACCCGCACGCGCCGCTGGTGGGGCTCGATGTGGATGTCGCTGGCACGCATGGAAATCGCGCGCGTGAGCAGCACGTTGGTGAGCTTGATGACGGGGGCGCCTTCGACGACCTCCTTCAGCTCGACGACATTGACCTGCTCCTCGTCCTCGTCGTCCTCTCCGGCCACGCGCAGGCTGTCCCGGTCGAGGCCCTTGACAGCCTCTCCAACGATCTCGCCGAGGTCGTCGTACGCGCCGAACGATCGGAAGATCGCCTCGCGAATGTCCTCCTCGGTCGCAAGGAGCGGGTCGATGTCCAGGCCGGTGAGCGCGGCGAGGTCGTCGATGGCGGCCAGGTCCAGCGGGTTGACCATGGCGACGGACGCGGCCGCCTCGGTCCGCTCGATCGGGAGAGCCAGCAGCCGGATCGCAACGGGGTGCTCGATGATTCTCGCGGTGGCCAGATCGATCTCCACATTGGCGAGATCGATGAACGGCACGCCGACCTGAAGGCCCACGCACTTGAGCTTCTGCTTCTCGGAGATCTTCTTCAGCCGAACCAGCAGGTCACCGACAGGCTCGAGGGTATCGGTCCGCTCGGACAGGATCTGGTTGAGTTCGTCGCGGGCGACGTACCCCTCCTCGACAAAGATGTCGCCAATGGAACGGTCGAGGTTCATTATTCCTTCGGAGGAATCACCACCGGCGTGATGGCGATCAGCACCTGGGATGACGTCTTGGTCTTCTTGCGTCGCTTGAACAGCTCGCCCAGGATCGGAATATCGCTCAGAAGCGGCACCTTCTGCATGTTGGTGATCTCCTCGTCGCGGAGCAGGCCCCCCATCACAATGGTCTCGCCGTTGCTGACCCGAAGCGTCGTCTGCGCTTCGCGGGTTGCGATCTGCGGGTAGCTTGCGCCGTTGACCTGCAGGAAGCCCGTGATGGTCGAAACCTGCGGGTAGAGGCTGAGGGTGATCGAGTTGTCGCTGCTCACCGACGGGGCGACCTGCAGGTAGATGCCCACCTTCTCGGTCTCTTTGTTGAAGATCGGGGTGTTCAGCTGCGTGTAGCCGATCAGAACGGGGTAGTTCACGCGGTTGCCGATCAGGATGAACGCCTGCTCCCCGTCGAGCACCGACACGTTGGGCGATGCGAGCAACTTCGCCTTGTCGCTCTTCTCGAGCGCGCTGATCGCAGCAGAGAAGTTCTGCGGGGCTCGGGTGAAGGCGCCCCCGTTCAGTCCCTTGCCTTGCCCCTCAGAGATGCCCACGTCGCCGAACGACCAGGTTAGGCCGAGTTCCTTGGCGGCATCGTTCGTGATGTCGTGGATCGTCACGTTGATCGCGACCTGGGCGCGGGCGAAATCGAGGGACTTGGCGACCTCGATCGCCGCCGTCACGACCTCCTCAGGCCCACGAAGGATCACCACGCGGCTCAGGCCGTCGGAGGTGGTCGTCGCCGCGACAACGCCCGTGGTGATTCCCGTCACCGCACCCGTGTCGCGCGACTCGATCTTCGGGCTGACCTGCGAGGGCCCTCCGGTGACGCTCAATCCCTGGCCCTCGAACACGAGCTTCAGGGTCTCAGCGATCTGTGTCGATTTCACATAGTTCGTGATGTACACGCGCGTCATCACGACCGGTTTGACCACTTCAACTGGTGCCTCGGTAGGATGCGCCTCGGTCCATTCAGCCGGATAACCCTTCGCCAGGCGCTCGGCCGAGGCGATGACGTACGTGTTATCGACCTTCAGGAACGCAAGGTTTGTGACCGCCGTGATGTGCCGGAGCATGTCGATGAGCGGGACGTTCGTGAGGTTGATGGTCAAGCGGGTGTCCGACGGGGCTTGGAGGAGCAAGTTGGCCTGCGTCTGAAGGGAGAGGGCCCGCAGCACCTTCGACAGCTCCCAATCGACCACGTTAAGACTACAGACCGTTTCATCGAGCGGCGTTCGGACTGCGCCCTTGGGCTTGACAGCGGGAAGGGCCGCCCTGATGACTTCGGAAACCGACTGCACCGGGGGCTCCGAGACGCGCGCCACTTGCTCGGCAGGAACGGCCCCGTAGCCGGGGGCGAAGGCCCTCGGAAGCAGGATCGCAAACAGAGACGCCTCGGAAGCGGGGTTGTGAAGCGAAGCCACTCCCACGACCTTCGGAACGTAGCCCAGCGAGAGGTATCGCAGCGTCTCACCCGGGCCCTTCCGACGCGCGGGAGCCACCCTGTGGACGAAGTCGCTGAACGGCCGCCACCCGGGCTGCCACTCCCTGGGCACGCTGCAAATCGGAAGCGCCGAGTCCATGGCCCATCCACGAGCCTTGAGCACAGCCAGGAATCCGGAGGCACTTCCAAGCGCGGCGCCGGGCGCGAGCACAAGACCCGCCACCAACGCGGCGGAGATCCCAGATCGGCGAACGGCTCCCGTCACCTGCTTCTTGCTCATAGTTTTTTCGGCTCCCCGACGATCAGCGTCACTTTGCCGGTTCGTGTCTTCACAACCACGGCGCGCGACGAGATCGAGACAATCTTGCCCAGTCCATGCAGGTCGTCCCCAATGCCAAGACGTGCTTCCTCGCCATCGACCGAAATGTAGGCCAAGGGCTTGGAGACCGTCAGAATCGCGTTGACGACGACCTGGTGGCCTCTCCTTACTTGTTGGCTGGGCCCGGTATTTTCCTCAGTCTTGATCCCCCCCGAATCGCCCGGAGAGCCGCGCTTCGTGTCGCCCGTCGCAGCCTCCATGGCGCCCTCTGCGACACGAACGCCGATCGAGGCCGCCCAGTCGGGTGGAATCACCTTCGGCAACGTCGAGTTGGGGGGTAGCGGCAACGTGGGGCCCGTCGGGATCTTTGCGACGCGCAGGGCCGGGTGATAGAACGGATCGGATCGGAGGAGGGTCGACATGCCAACCGCGACAGACGCCTTGGCGGCCCGCGACGCCTCTTGCGCTCTGGCGACCGCGGCGATGCTCGAACCCTTCTTCGGCAGGATGCGCACCACGGCGACGCCGAGCACGACGACCGCGACAACCGAGAGAACCACCGTCTGTTTCGGATCGCCGGCTTTCACTTGGCGGCCTCCTTTGTCAACACGCGCAAGTCGATTACGGCGTCGATCATGGTGCCACCTTGTCCCACCGACGTTCGCGTGAACTGGATCGAGTCGAACTCGAACGGAATCGCACCCTCGGCCAGGTCCTCGAGCGTGGAGACCACACCCTGCGGGGCCCCGGTCAGCACCGCGTGGAATCCCCCCTGCATGAATTCGCTCTTCGGGGTCTCGGACTGGTAGCGGGACGTGTACGCGGTGAGGTCGGCCGACAGCGTCACCTCGCGAACGGAACACCCGTGGACGCGGGCGCTCTCCATCAACGCACGCTGAAACCTGTTGGCCGTGGAGATTCCGGGGGAGTTCCCCGACGGGGCGACCGCCTCAGCCTTCAGCACCGTTGCCCTCGCGTCCTTGATCGCCGAACGAGCCAGGGTCGTCGCCTCGAGCGCCTGAGAGTTCTGCGCGCGCACCATGCCGAACCTGACACCCAGCATCGCCATCACGGCACCGCTCAGGGCCGCAATCGCGATGAACGCACGCCCCAGATGCGCGTGGATGGACGGCTCGGCGAGTCGGGACCGGATCATGGCCTCCACTCCACGCTCGCCTGCAGGTCGAATCCGAATCCGTTCTCGCCAAGGATCTTGCTCGCACGCGCCGAGCTGAGAAACGCCTCCTTCACCCGGGAGCTCTCCTTGATGTTCGCAAGGAACGCCTGCGCCTGCTCGAAGCTCTCGGCGTCGGCGGCGACCTTGACCAACATCGAGCCGGCCGCAATCTCGGCGCGAAGCCCCGAAATCGCCACGCCCGACGTCGTGCTGTTCATGGCGCTCACACACTGGCTGAGGAACCGCTGGTCCGCGCTCCTTAGCGATTGGACGATCGCATCGTCGTCCACCTTGGGTTGCGCATCCTCGGCACGTCGCTCAAGCTCGGCCAACTGACCATCCAGCTTGCCCGCAACAGCCAGGGCTGACTGGGCGCGCCGAGCAGCGGCACCCTGCAGGCGGTACAACGCCGGGGCAATCAGCGCGAGGACCGTCAACACGAGACCGATGCAGAAGAGACGCTTCCGCGACCCCTCCGCAATGCGGGCCCGTTCCACCGTCCTCTCGGACAGCAGATTGGCCTCGACGTTGATCGTCTTTGTCCTAGGCTGCGCGCGCCCAAGTGAACTCGTGTCCAGCAACGGCTTCCCCCTTGACTTCTCGCTTCCTTTCCAGCCCCGAGAGAGCCAGACCCATGACGACCGTATACGCCTCTTGGCGATTGATAATGCTGTCGAACGAATCGGTGTTGAACTTCACGGTGGTTCCCGCGAACGGCCTGGCGCGCTCGACGCGCAGGCCAAGGTCGCGCTCCAGGTACTCCGAGAAGCCGTTCAGGCTTGCGAGCCCCCCGCACACCAGCACGTGGTCCAAGATGCCGGCGTAGCTGCGCTCGGGATGGAGCGACCGGAAGTAGCGGAGCAACCGAAGGAACTCGCGGGTAAGCCGCTCGATGTCGCCCTGGATCTTCAAGCACGCGGGCAAACCGTTGACGCACACGTGCAGCATCCCATCGGGGGCCACGATGGTGTCCTGCCGATTCAACGCGGCCTCGGCCTCTTCCCTCGACAGTTGCAGCGCCTTCGCGACGGTGTCCGAAATCTGACACGCGCCGAACTTCACACCACGGATGAACTGCAGTTGCTGGTTCTGCACGACGTACATGTGCGTGTTCGTCGCACCCACGTCGATGATCGTGATCGACGCGTCGCGCCGCAGGGCGCTCTGCTGGCTCAACCGTCTCTCCGCAACGCGCAGGATGGACTGCGCCTCAAGCTCCGCACCGACCGGATTGAGCCCGGCCCACTCGAGCCCCTCAGCCCGAGAATCGACCACGTCGCGGCGAACAGCGATGATCAGCGTCGGCCCCTGCCCATCGTCATCGACCTCCTCGGGAGGCGCGGCCTCGACATAGGCCTCCTCAACAGGGAACGGAAGGTGGCGTTTGACCTTGAATCGGGCCGCCTCACGCATTTCGTCCGGGTCCAGACGGGGCATATTGAGCCAACGAAGCACCGCGAGGTTGCTGGGAATCGACACCACCGTGGGCTCCCCGACGATGCCCTGCTCGGCGAGGCGGGCGCGAACGACCCTTCCAAACTTCTTGGGATCGCGAACCACGCCACCCTCGACCACGCCGGGTGGGATCGGGAACGCCCCCGCGCCTTGGATGTCGACGCGATCGGCCACCTGCGCCGCCGACACGTACTTGAGCATCTGGCTGCCAATGTCGATGCCCAGCGCTCGACGTTGGAATCGGGGGTCTCCAGTTGGCATGTCAGGCTGCCCTCTGGTCGCGCTCCTGCCAGTACAGCGCATACAAGTCGTGCATTTCCTGCGTGTCCATCAAATCCTTGAGCGTCTCCACGACCACGGGATCGAACTGGGTGCCGGCACACTTGCTCAGCTCGGCGAGCACCATCGAGGCCTCCATGACGCCTCGGTAGGGACGTTTCGAACTCATCGCGTCGTAGGCATCCGCCACACACACGATGCGCAGCGACAGCGGGAGTTCGCCGCCCTTTAGCCCGTCGGGGTACCCGCTGCCATCCAACCTCTCATGGTGGTTGCGCACGATCATCAACACGCCTTCCGAAAGCATCAAGGGACAGCAAATCTCGTAACCCTTCACGGGATGGGTCTTCATGATCACGAACTCTTCGTCCGTCAACCTGCCCCGCTTGTTCAGGATTTCGTCCGGCACGCCGATCTTGCCGATGTCGTGCAGGATCGTCCCGACCCGCAACTCTTCCAACGCCTCCCCGCTGAAACCCAGGCGCCGTCCGAGCAGCAGAGACACCTCGCTCACACGGTGCGAGTGGCCCCTCGTGTATTCGTCGCGGGCTTCCAAGGCGGTGGCAAGACTCTGGAGGGTGCGCAGGAACGTCGTGCGTTGCCGCTCCTCCATCCGCGCGTTCGAAACCGTGACGGCCATCAACGAACCCAGCGCGCGCAGCAGGTCCATGTCCTCCGATCCGAAGGTGGCCTTACCGGTTGTGCTCAGGAGGGTCAACACGCCCAACACGCTCTCCGCACCTGATTGGGTGGCCACGGCGTACGAGCGCGTGGCGAGCGGCACGCTGGCCGCCGACTTCACCCCGGCCGTGACGCCGTCGAACTGCTGCTGCTCGCCGCCGTTGTCCGCGACCGCGATCGGCTGGCCCATCTTCGCGACGAACCCCGACATCCCCACCCCAACCTCGATTTCCTGGGGGAACTCGAAGGACCCATCCACGCTGTACGCCGCGTCCGTCCGAAGCAAGGTGCCGTGGGATTCCTCGTCGATCAGCATCACGTAGCCGCACGTCGCACCCGTCTCCAGCACCGCGCTCTTCAACGTGTGAAGGATCGTCGCGCGAAGGTCGCGGCTGGCGGCCAAGGCAGATCCACAATTCAAGACCGACGACAGCCGACGGTCGTGCGTCACCAACTTCTCTTCCCTCGAGCTGTAACTCAAGAGCACCACTCCGATGGCGGCGCCCAATCCGATGGCCCCGAGGGAACCGATCAGCACAAGGCTCGTGCCATGGTGCAACCAATGAACTCCGAGCTGCATGAGTGCCATGGACCCCGCGAGGATCGCCACGCTCTTGCGGTTGCGGCTCACCAGCGTCTCGGAGACGAGCACCGGGATGGTCAGCAGCCAGAGCTTCTCGGCCGCAAACGCGGGAAAGAAACCGATGCCGGTCAACAATGCGCCGTCCACGATGCGGGCGAAGGTGCCCACCTTCCTTCCGTGGCTCTCCACCTTCTCCGACGTGACGGAGAACCGCATCACCACCAGGTTGGTGAGCGCCATCAGCGCGAGCATCACCAGCGTCTCGCTTTGGCCGAACTTGTCGAACGCCATGACCGCCGCACTGGCCAAGACCGCCCAACGAATTTGCGTCCCGAGCTTTGCTCCCGCCATTCCTGATTCGGTGGATTCGTTCATCGCTTTATTCGGCCCGTCGGTCCAGCGCCCAGAAGACGCAAACCTCGGGAGGCACGGTAGATTTATCGGGTCGCTGGGGACCCACGCTTAGGGTCGAAGCCCATTAGGGCCAGTCGCCCGGCAGCTTGAAGCGGACCCGTTCGCTCGGTGTATTCCAAAAGTAGGGGTCGTAGAGGATGGTGCAGTTCTCCCGCACGTTGAGGTCAGAGCACACCACCGCCCCCGTGATCGTGTTGCCTGTGTTATTCGATGAGAAGGTGCCCTTGGCGTACACGAAGGCCGCGATGGCGGAGTTGTCCCTTGTCAAGTTCACATCGCCGCGGGCGATCAGCACAAGTTTGCCGCCCGTGACCGTAATGTTGTCTTTGAGGTTCATGTCGCCCGTGCAGTACACGACCCCGTTTCCGGTGAAACTGCCCTTCACGTCCAGGTTGCCGGCCTTGTAGATGACCTCGGTCGTCGAGGGCCCAAGGTCGGCGAACGCGTAGTTCTTGAATTCGCCACCCCCGAAGATCGTCGTTGCGGCTGCCAGGTAGTTGGCCGAAACAACACTCGGAAACGTGATGCTCGGAGCGTTCGTCCACTTCGTGCCCGTGACGTTGAAGGTCCCGCCCACCGAGCCCGCGCACTCGAAGTCCCCATTGATGGTGTGGCTGTCGGTGCCGCCGGAGGAGAACCCGTAGTACGTGTCCCCACCCGATCCCAGCGTGCCCACGGTCAGAAAGTCCACGCCTGCGCCGACCTCCGAGTTGTCCACGAACAACGCGAAGTTCCACATGCTCGGAGCAAACCGATTGCCGCGCACATCCACCCGGGAGTAGGTTCTTCCGGCCAACGTCACGGTCGTCGTGATCTGCACCGTACGCGGAACCACGCCGCCGTTGTCCACCACCGTGGCGGTAACAGGCATGTTGGCCACCGTGATGCTCCGGGTGGAGGGCAGCGTGATGATCGAGTGGCGCAATTCCGACACGATCGATGCGATCGCGGATTCCGAGGCGTACAAGACCTTGGCTCGCGTCTCATATCGAGACTGCGCACGAACGGACGTCATCATCAGCTCCTGCGAACTGATGAACATGATTGTGATCGCGGTGATCAGCACCACGGAGAAGATCAGCGCACTTCCCCGCCTCGTCCGCTTCCTCGTACCCAAGCCATCCATTCGGTTCATAGGACTATTTCCACCAGTTGCGCCAGCAGGTTGTTCGCGGCACGGACACCACGTAGTTGTCCCCGCTCTCGGCGGTGCCAGACCCGACCGCCGTCTCCGAGCGCGCAAGTGACGACGTGCGGGCGGTGACGGTCACCGACTCGCTCGCCCCGTCCAGCACATAGGTCACCGAGTCGAGAAGGCTCCAGCGGTATTGGTTGCCGGGGGCATAGGTGAAGGAGTTGACCACGTCGCTGGCTGTCGGATTCGCATCGTCGAGCCGAACGGCCTGCCAGAACGTGGTGCCCGCCGTGCCAAAGGTCCCGGCGGAGTTCGCCATGTAGTACCACACGCGCTTGCCGCGCACGTACTTGCCGATTTGCCTGCGGCTGACCGAGTTTGGTGTGTAGATGTCCAGAATGCCGTCCCCATCGCGGTCGGTGCCACTCTGGGGCATCGTGCACTTGAGGCCGATCCCGGGTCCGGAGGTCACGATCTGCACGTCGCACGCCTGCGAGATCTGGGTGTCCATGCGGTCGAGCAGCGCCTGCACCTGAAGCACCGCGGCCACCTCGGTGACCCCGCGCGTGGTGCGAGTGAACGCGTAGAAGTACATCGTGGCCAGCGTGCCGATCACGATCGAGATCAGCGCCGTGGTGATCATCACCTCGACCAGGGTGAACGCGCGTCTATTCGTCATAGTCGCGTATCCAGAGTTCGAGTTCGACCTTGTCCGTACTGCCTTCGTTGGTTGTCCAGGACGCGGTTGCATTGACCTTGAACAGGCCTGAGATTCCGCCTGTGGTGATGCTGGTGATCGTGCGGACCATAGTGTAGGGGCCCACGCCGTTGGCCCGCGCGATGGTCCAACTCGTCGTTCCCGTGCTCAGCGAGCCACTCCTGGCCACAGCCCTCCGGCCCTCGATCACTTCACGGGCGTTGCTCAACGCGATCACGCGCTGCCGGGCCCGGTCGACCTTCATGTTCCCCGCCTTCAAAGAGGACATGAGCACGCCGCTGAAGATCCCCACCAGCACGATGGCGAGCATCAGTTCGACAAGCGTCGTTCCCCGAATGCGCAGCGACACACACCCATTTTCGGCAGATTCTCGGCGCCGCAAGAGTCCGATTCCCCCGTGGCCGCGATCGTCCCGATTGTCGGTTCCCCCCGTGGCCGCAACCTAAAGCGACGCCGGGCCGCCGCAGTCCAAAGCGACTCGCCGGTTCATTGCCCAATGCTCCGGGCGAGCCTCGTCCAAGCTTGCCGCCGGTACGCTTCCGACTCCGCGATGCCCACCTGCGCGCGCACCAACTGGCTTCGAGCGTCTGTGAGCTCGGAGAGGATAGCCTTGCCTTCCTGATAGCGGATGAGCGTGATGCGATACGCTTCCCGGCTCGCCACAAGCTCGCTTTTCGCCGCATCCAAGACGGCCGGGACCGCTTCCCACGTCGACCAGGCCGAGGCGACCTCCGCCTCGATCTTCAACCGCGCCATGTCGTACTCGGCCGTCATCTTCGCGCCCATCGCGGTGGCCTCGGCCCTCACGGCGCGGCGCTCACCACCGTCGTTGAGCGGGAAGCTGAGCACCAGGCCGTACTTCGACGCCACCTCGCCCG
>CAYJMZ010000064.1:0-11822 GCA_964370995.1 uncultured Fimbriimonadaceae bacterium
CCCCCCCCCCCCCCCCCCCCCCCCCACCCCCCGCCCCCCGACCCCCTCCCCCCGACCCCCGATCCCCTTTCCCCGTTTCCCGATAATCCCAGAGAATCTGCCGGTGAGCCCTAAAGATCCTAAGGGAACGTGCCGTTCTTATCAATAGAGGCGGAAACCGTCTCGACAGAAAAAGGCACGGCGGGGGCGACCCCGACCACGCAAAGCCTAGGATCTCCCGCGGTGGGAGGCAGCCGGGATGCCTGTCTGAAAGCGGAGCGATCGACATGCGCATTTCAGACACCGAAGTAAAGAAGATCCTTTCTGGCAGCGATTCCTTGGTTCGAGAGATCGAGGAGATCTCGCTGGAGGGCGCGCGGCACGGCCGGGACAGGGAGCTGATCCGGCAAGTCGCCGCCGATGTGGTGGCGATGCCCGATCGCGAAGACACCATCGCCGAGATCAAAGCCCGTCTTGACGCCGGGACATACAACCCCACCGGCGACGAGATCGCCGAGGCGATGATCCGCCGCTCGATCGCCGACAGAGTTCGATAATCCACCTCCGGCTACGCTAGGAGTTCGCGCCCATCGCGGTGGCGAGGGGAGGGCCGAACAGCGGATCGCGGGCGAGGGCCGCTTGGACCGCGCCGACGTACCACGCCCCCGATTCCGCGGCGGGCCGCTCGTGCCAGTCGTAGAGCCACCCTTGCCCCAGGTCCACGCAGGGGAGCCGCTGTGCCAGCGCATGGCGCGGCATCCACAGCTCCGAAACAACGGGGTAGTACTCCGGCGGCAACGGGGTTTGCATCAGGACGTAGTCGTCCGTGACATCCACCACCACCACCTGCACGAGGTTGTACTCCCAAAGATTGCCGTCTACAATGGCCACTTCCGTGTCGCCTCCTTGTCAGCGTAGTGACGAACCGGGACGGGCATTTGAAGCGGCCCGGAGCGCAGAGTTGTCCCACGGCGCTTCGACATCTGCCGGAATCGACTCCAGAGCACGCTAATTACCCGCGATGTTCGGAGGCGGCGGAGCGATCTCCACGGGACGCCGGAACACGCTCTGCACCTGCTCCCTGATCGCATCCGCCGGGAGGTCGATGCTCGAGTCCGACACGATGTGGAACGGGATGAGAACGGTCACGCGCCGGTTGGAGAAGTCGAGCGGATCGCCCGGCTTCCTCAACTTGGTGGCTCCGTAACCGCGCACCTGGCTGAACAGCTTCGTGGGCATTCCCCCTGCTTGGAGTGCATGCTTCATCGCCTTGGCGCGGTCGGCGCTGAGGTCGAGGTTGTCGTACCCTCCACCCGCGTAGGGCATGGCATCGGTGTGGCCCTCGATGATCAGCGCGCGACCCGCCTTCGCCAGAAGCGGCGCGACCTTCGAAACCAAGCGCAGCGCGTCGGGGCGGATCGTCGCCTTCCCGGTTTCGAAGAACACCGAGCCGCTCGCCTCCATGAACTCGATGCGCAGGCCCTCCTCGGTGATCGACATGTCCATGTTCTTGAACAGGCTCCGAAGGGAGGGATCGCTGGTGATGGCCTTCTCCAGGCTCGTCTCGATCTTCTTCGCCGCCTCGGTCTCCGCCTTGAGGGACTCCCCCTTCGAGTCGCCGCCCTTGCCCTGGCGCGGCTGTGGCGATCCGGGAATCGCGAACGGCGTGCGCGACTTTGGAGGGTTCTTGATAAACCCCTTGGGGTCGTTGAAATACCCCTGCACCATCGATCTGGTGCTGTCGGACATGCCCATGATCCACATGACCATGAAGAACGCCATCATGGCGGTCACGAAGTCCGCATAGGCGACCTTCCACGAGCCGCCGTGGTGTCCGTGACCGGACACCTTCTTTTTCTTGATGATGATCGGGGTGCCTTCGCTCATGGGGTGCTCCTAGGCGGCCTTTTCCTTCACGGAGGTCTCCATCTCGGCGAAGCCCGGGCGCACGCTGGGCTCGATGTTCCGCCGGGCAAACTCCACGCACGTGATGGGGGACTCGCCGCGCGCGAAGCTGAACAGTGCGAAGCGGATGCAGTTCATATACGAATTCTCCGCCCCGAGGCGCAACTCGATGGCGCGCGACAGGGGGCCGAAAACGCCGTAGGCCAGCAAGATGCCGAGGAACGTTCCCACGAGCGCTGCTGCGACCGATTCGCCGATTGCGGCCGCGTCGCCGCCGATCTTGCCCATCGTGATGATCACGCCGAGTACGGCGGCGATGATGCCGAACCCGGGCATCGCGTCGCCCACGGTCTGCAGCGCCTCTGCCGGGATCCTGGCCTCGTGGTGGGCGGTTTCGAGGTCGATCTCCATCATCTCGGACAAGTCGTGGGGACCGACCGCGCCGGTGAGGACCACCTTCATCGTGTCGCAGAAGAACGCCACCGCGTGGTGGTTGTTCAGGAACGTGGGGAACGCCTTGATGACCGAGCTCTCCTCGGGGTTTTCGACGTGCTGCTCGAGGCCCAGCAGGCCCTCCTTGCGGGCCACGTTGAACAGCTGGTACATCATCTTCAGCACTTCGAGGTACGCCGTCTTGGTGAACGGGTCGGGCTTGAGCAGGCTCGTGGTGGCCTGGATGGCGGTCGTGAGGTTCTTCATGCCGTTCGCGGCGACGAACGACCCCAACCCGCACCCTCCCAGGATGACGAACTCGTTGATCTGCATCAGCACCATGATGTTGCCGTGGTGCATGAGGTAGCCCACAAGCACCGAAGCCATCGCCACCACAATGCCGATTATCGTAAACATGAGCCGCCCAGGTTCCCCAACGTTCGGCGTGACCCTCGCCAGGCCCCGCTAAGATGCTTGTTCCACATTGGCCCGGCAATCTTGAGGTGGCAGGATCGGATTTGTCGGCAGGTCCGGGGCCAGATACAATGGGACGAGCCCCATGTCCACCGACCTCCGCCGCGTCCTCCTGCTCGACCCGCACACCGTGAACCAGATCGCGGCCGGCGAGGTCGTGGAGCGCCCCGCATCGGTGGTGAAGGAGCTTGTGGAGAACGGGATCGACGCGGGCGCGACGCGCATCGAAGTGGACCTCGAGCAGAGCGGCCGGGCGCTGATCCGGGTTGCGGACGATGGAGATGGGATGGGGATCGAGGACGCAACAGCCGCCCTTCAGCGCCACGCGACCTCGAAGATCACCTCCGCGGACGACCTGCTGGAGGTGCGCAGCCTGGGATTCCGCGGCGAGGCGCTGCCGTCGATTGCGTCGGTGTCGCGCATGACGCTCGCTACGGGCACCGCGGACGGAGCGCGGGTGGTGTTGCGCATCGAAGGGGGCGAAGTGGCGCCGCCGGCGCGCGGGGCGGGGCCCAAGGGCACCGAGGTGCGCGTCGAGGACCTGTTCTTCAACACCCCCGCCCGCCTCAAGTTCTTGAAGTCCGACACCACGGAACTGGGGCAATGTCTGGAGGTGGTGTCGCGACACGCGCTGGGACACCCCGAGGTGGCGTTCACCGTGACGCACAACGGGCAGGAGGTGATGCGCACCGCAGGCAGCGGCGACCTCCTGGAGGCGATCGCAGGCGTGTGGGGGCGCGAGGTGGCGAGGGCGCTTGCCGAGGTGGACGCGACCACGGGCGGGATGCGCACGCACGGGTTTGTGAGCCCGCCGCACGTCACCCGACCGACGCGCGCCTACCAGTTCGTGTTCGTGAACGGGCGGCCTGTGCGCTCGAGAACTCTCGTCGCGTCGCTGGACCAGGCGTTCCGCGACCTCACCCCCGAGCGCCGCTACCCCGTGGTGTGCCTGTGCATCGACGTGGACCCGGCACGGGTGGACGTCAACGTGGCGCCGACGAAGAGCGAGGTCAAGTTCCAGCACGAGGGCCAGGCGTTCGACGCGGTTCGGTACGCGATCCGCTCGGCGCTGATGGAGCACGGCATGATGCCCCACGCCACGGGGGTCGCGGCCGCCAACGTGGCGCTCGCCGACGCGCGGGGGGCGGGCTCGTTTGGCGCGTTCTTCGTGCCCAGCGCGGGCTTCGACGCCTCGATGGCCGCGCAGTCGCCGCTCGACGTGCCCGTGTCCGACGCCCCCGCGGCGCAGGGCATCGCGACGCTGCAACCCGAGCGGTATCCGTTCGCGGAGCTTCTCGAAGGACTTCGGGTGCTCGGGCAGGTGATGAACACCTTCATCGTCGCGGACACGCGGCGCGGCATCGTGATCATCGACCAGCACGTTGCCCACGAGCGGATTCTCTACGAGTACCTGTGCGGGCTCAAGTCCTCCACCGCCATCGAACAGCAGGCGCTGCTCGCACCCGAGACGCTCCACCTGGACCGGCGGGCGGCCGTGTTGCTCAGGGAGAGGTTGGAGGAGGTTGTGAAGGTCGGGTTCGACATCGAGCCTTTTGGCGGCGAGAGTTTCCTTGTGCGCGCAGTGCCGGCCGCGGTGCTCAACAAGAACCCGCTCCAGGTGCTGCGCGTCCTCGCGGACGAGCTGGTGGACGCGGTGGTCGCCCGCAAGCTCCCCGCCACCCGCGAGCAGATCTGGATCACCAGCGCGTGCAAGATGGCCGTCAAGGCGGGCGACCCCCTGGGCCACGCCGAGATGGAGAAGCTCATCGTGGACCTCGCCAGCACCGAAAACCCCTACATGTGCCCCCACGGCCGCCCCATCACCCTCACGCTCACGTCCGAGGAGTTGCTACGGAGGTTCAAACGGACCTAGTGAGAGTGTTGAGTGTTGAGTGTTGAGTGTTGAGATTCGGCCTTAACACTGAACACTCAACACTGAACTCGAGCAATGAAGATCCTCGGCATCGATCCTGGTTTGGAGCGCATCGGGTGGGCGCTCATCCGCCGCGACGGCTCGCGTTTGGAGGCCCTCGAGTTTGGGCTGATCCAGACGCCGCGCGTGGAGTTGCCGACGCGGCTGCGCATGGTGCACGAGCAGGCGTGCGAGCTGTTCGACCGCCTCGAACCGGACGCGTTGGCCACCGAGCGGCAGCTCTTCGCGGCGAACAAGACCACCGCGCTGCTCGTGGCCCACGCGCTCGGGGTGGTGTTGCTGGCGGGCTCGCAGCGCGGTCTGAAGTGGACCGAGTACACCCCTCCCGAGATCAAGCTGGCCGTGGTGGGCAATGGGGCCGCCGATAAGAAGCAAGTGCAGTTCATGGTGCAACGCCTGCTGTCGCTAAAGGAGGTTCCCAAGCCCGACGACGTGGCCGACGCCCTGGCCATCGCGATCTGCCACGCAACGCGCTCGCGGGTGCCGGGGCTTTAGGGGGGGTATAGGACATATAGGACTGATGAGACCTATATCCCGGAGAAGCCCTCCGGTACACTCTGCCCATGATCCTCAGAACGACCGTGGCCATGATTTGCGGCGCGGGGGCGGGGTTTGGATACCACCTGCTGATGCGGGCGATCGGCTCCTCGTGAATCAGCTGCAGGCAGCCGGCGGTGCCGGTGATTGCGGGGGCTTTGGCGGGGCTGTTCATCATCCTGGTCAGCGCGCGGTAACGCCATGACATCGCCCGTCGCGGTGTACGTACACACCCCGTTCTGTCCCACCAAGTGCGGGTACTGCGACTTCAATTCGTACGCGATGGGGGGAGCGATCATCGGCCGGACGGTGGATGCGATCGAGCGCGAGATCCGCTCCAGCCCGTGGGCCGGGCGGCCCGCCAAGACCGTGTTCTTCGGCGGCGGAACCCCCACATTTCTCTCCGAGGGGCAGATAGTGAGACTGCTGAGGGCCGTGCTCGACACGCACCCGCCGATCGACGGCGCCGAGATCACGAGTGAGGCGAACCCGGGGACCGTGGACACCCCCAAGTTCGCGGCGATGCGCGCTGCGGGCTTCAACCGCATCTCGCTGGGCGCGCAGAGCTTCGTCGAAGCCGACCTCGTGCGTCTCGGGCGTGTGCACCGCGCAGGCGAGATCGAGCGGGCGGTGGGCGCCGCGCGGGAGGCGGGGTTTGCCAACGTGAACCTCGACATGATGTTCGCGCTTCCGGGACAGACTCTGCGGGCTTGGCGCGCCAATTTGGACCGCGCGTTCGCCCTCGCCCCCGAGCATCTGAGCCTCTACTGCCTCACGCTCGAACCCAACACCCCGTTCTACAAGGAGCATTTGCGGGGCACCCTCGTGCAGCCCGGCGAGGAGCGCCAGGTCGCGATGTACGACGCCGCGGTCGATCGCGCCGAAGCCGTCGGCTACGCGTGCTACGAGATCAGCAACTTCGCCCAGCCCGGCCGGGAGTGCGCGCACAACCTCTGCTACTGGCGAGGCGAGGAGTACGCCGCGTACGGTCCCGGAGCTGTGGGTCGCATTGATAGTGTACGATACACTAATCTAAAGCACCCCGAGCGGTACTGCGCCGCCGTGGAGACCGGCAGCGAGGTCCCCTTCGAGCGCGAGACCCTCGACCCGTCCATGGTGCGAACCGAGCGCCTCATGCTGGGCCTGCGCCTCGCCGAAGGGGTCTCGCCCGAGTCCGTTTCACCGGAAGCCATCCGCCGGCTGGTCGAACGCGGTTGGCTCGAAACCCCAAACGGCCGCCTCCGCCTTACGCGCCAGGGCCGGCACTTCTGCACCGAAGCCACCGTGGAACTGTTGTGAGGGAGGAGAGCAGAGAGCATGGAGCAGAGAGCATGGAGCAGAGAGCATATGCCCATAGTTCCCCGTCCGCTCTCTGCTCTACGCTCTCTGCTCTCCAATCTTCCGAGATAGACTCCCCCCATGCAGCTTCGCATGTGGATGTACGACCTCGCCCGTGAGCAGGCGCCGACTCTGGACCATCTCCGCTTCTGGTGCGCCCTGACGCGCGACGCGGGATACAACGCGCTCGGGCTGTACCTTGAGCATCGGTTTGCCTATCCGTCTGCGCCCTGGGCGGCGGGCATGGGGGCGGTGACGCCGGAGATGGTCAAGACGCTGCAGGGCGAGTTCCCCGAAATCCAACTCGTGCCGTTCGTCAACCTGCTGGGGCACTTCGAGGGGATGCTCTACACCGAGGAGGGGAAGCGGTACCGCGAGGAGCTGTTCAAGGGCATGCAGGCGTGCCCGTCGAAGCCGGAGTTCGTGGCGTTCGCCGAGGGCTTGCTCGACGACGTGATGGACGCGTTTGGCAGCGACCTGATCCACATCGGCGGCGATGAGACGTGGCAGCTCGGCGCGTGCGAGGCGTGCAAGGGGCGTGTGGAGGCCGCAGGGGGCGACGGCAAGGCCGCGATCTACGGCGCGCACTTCGGGACGATGGCGCGGCGCGTGCTGTCCAGGGGACGGCGGCCGGCGGTGTGGGGCGACATGTACCTCCAGCATCCCGGCGCGCTGGCGCAGATGCCGAGGGAGACCCTGATCTTCGACTGGCAGTACTTCAAGTCGTGCGAGGAGAGCAGCCGCACGTTCCTCGATGCGGGCCACGACGTGGTGTGCTGCCCGGCGCTGCACACGTACAACGCCACCTGGCTGCACGTGCCCGAAAGCGAGGAGAACGTGCGCACCCTCGCCGCCGATGCGACGCGCCTAGGTGCGCACGGCGTGTGCGTCACGACGTGGGAGAACGGCCTGATGGGCGCGTACGACTCGCTGGGTCCGGCGATCCGCGCGTGTGGCGAGATCCTGATGACCGCCCCTTCCGACGGCGTGGGAGGGGGCGAGTTCCTCCGGGCCTACCTCGCCGAGTCCGAACTCCACGAGGAGTGGGCCCGGCTCATGGGTGTGGAGTTGCAGGAGTGCGGCGGCACGTTCGCGTTCGGGGGAATCCGCAGCTCGCTCAAGGTGCGTCTGCTGCTCAACGCCAACCCGTTCCTCGCCTGGCTGCACCACGCCGACGAGCTGTGCGGGGAAGTGGGCGACAGGGCCCTGAACGTGTTCGAACGCGCGCTTTCCGTGGCCCCGAACGAGGCGTGCAAGGGCATCGCGCTGTTCGGGCGCTCGGCGGTCGAGTTCGTGCGCCTCGCGGAGGCCGCCCACCTCGCGTACGCCCAAGGCCTGCCGGAAGCCGCGATCGGCAAGTTGTCGCCCACACGCGCGCTGTTCGACGACCTCGAGAACGTCGCCCGCCGCACCCACGCCCGCGCCGGCGGCTCGCTGGCCGACATCGAGCGCTGCCGCACCGCCAAAGCGCACGTCGAGCGCGTGATCGGGCGCATCAAACGCTACGGCGACCGCTCCCTGGGCTACCTGCCCGCCTTCGAGCACCTCACCCACCCCAAGTTCGTGCCCCACGACCAAGCCGCCTGGTGGTTGATCAACCGCTGGGCCAACGAATAGCGCGCCTTTGCGCTCTACTCGTTGACAGTGTTGAGTGTCAAGTGTTGAGTGTTGAGTCCGGAATCCCCCTGAACACTCAACACTTGACACTCAACACTGCCCGAAGGGCTTCACATCCGTTCAGGCGCCGAAATTCCCAGAAGCCCAAACACCGCCTGCAGGCCGGTGCGCGCGGCTTGGCAGAGGGTGAGACGCGCGGCGGAGAGGGCGGGCTCTTCGGGCTGGATCACGCGGCACGCGTCGTAGAAGTGGTGGTACGTGCGGGCGAGTTCCACGGCGTACGTGGTCAGGCGGTGCACGCCGTAGTCGTCGGCGCACCGGCGCACCTCGTGCGGCAGGTCGAGGATCTTCTTGATCAGGGCACCCTCTCTCGGGTCCACCAGGAGGTTTGCTTTCGAAGGGTCGGCGGCAAGGCCCGCTTCGGCCGCCTTGGCGATCACCGAGCAGATCCGCGCGTGGGCGTACTGCGCGTAGAACACGGGGTTTTCGTCGCTCTGCTTGGTCGCCAGATCGATGTCGAAGTCCATGTGCGTGTCGTGCGAGCGCATGAGGTAGAAGAAGCGCGCCACATCCCGGCCCCGGGTGCGGGCATCCGAACCCCCTCGCACCTCCGGGGGAGAGGGGGCAGGGGGTGAGGGGTCCCCAACTTCCTCCGAGGCGCCATAGTACTTGGTGATCGCTACGTCAATCTGGCTGGGAACCGCCATCACGGGATAGACGCGGCACCCGGAGACCGTGCGCACGTCGTCCATCGCCTGGATGTTGTTGGTGTTGCTCATGGCCAGCCACAGATTCAGTCCGTCCTTCTTCACAGGCACTACGGCGTGCTTCCTTGCAACCCGCTCGGGCACGGCGCTGATCGCCTCACCCTCGATCTTGTGGCGCTCAAGGTCGACGAACGGTATCCGGCGTTTGGCGGCGAAGGCCTCGAGGCGCTCCCTTTCGCCCGTGAAGCCGAGTTCGTGGAGGACTTCATCGGTAGGCGTGGCAGTATCGCGCGAGACGCTGGCGGCATCGGACCCCTCACCCCCTACCCCCTCTCCCCCGGAGGTGCGAGGGGGTTCTTGGGCCCCGATCTCGTCCATCAGGTCCCGCAGGCTGTAGATATTCCCGTCGCGCTTGCGCATGGGGGCGGGCTGGCCTTCTTTTACGAACCGCACGATCTGGAAGATGACCACCTCGAACTGTTCGGGCTTGTGGCCTGCGGCGGCTACCGCGGCGTTCATGCGGCCGATGTAGCCGTGGTGGTCGGGGCCCCAGATGTCCATGAGCTTGTCGAAGCCGCGCGCGAACTTGTTCTCGTGGTACGCGATGTCCGAGGCGATGTACGTCGGGCGGCCGTCGGCGCGCACCAGCACGCGGTCCTTGTCGTCGCCGTACGCGGTCGAGCGCAGCCACAGGGCGCCGTCCTTCTCGTACGACACGCCGTCGGCCTTCAGTTTCGCCAGTGCGACCCCCACCGCGTCGGCCTCGTGCAGCGACTGCTCGCGAAACCACGTGTCGAACACGACATCGAAATCGTAGAGATCCTTCTGCTGCCGCGCGATCATCAACTCCTGCGACTGCCTTTGGAACCAGTCCACATCCTCCCGGGCCGCGTCGGGGTGCAGGGCCAGCACGTCGTCGGCCACCTCCTGCACGTAGTCGCCTTTGTAGCCCTCGGCGGGAAACCCCGAAGCCATACCAGAGGCGAGGAGCACGTAGTGGCGCACGGACTCGGCGAACAGGCGCATCTGTTCGGAGTTCACGCCGTCGTTCACGTAGAACTCGCGGTGCACGTGGTGGCCGACGGCCTCGAGCACGCGGCACAGCGTGTCGCCGAACGCGGCGCCGCGCCCCGAGCCCACGGTGATGGGCCCGTTGGGGTTCACCGACACGAACTCGACGTTCAGCTTCAGGGGCGCCGCGCACACGCTTCGCTCGAAGCCTGGGGCGATAGACGCCGCCAGGGAGCCCAGCCACGCGTGGTCGAGGCGGATGTTGAGAAACCCGGGGCCGGCGATCTCGACCGCGGCGATCATGTCGCTTTCGCCGAGGGCGGCCGCCAGAGCCTCCGCGATGGCGCGCGGGTTCATGCCGGCCTTCTTGGCCGCAGTCAACGCGAAGGCGCACGCGAAGTCCCCGTGCTCGGGGTTCTTGGTCTCGGCGATCTCGGGCGCGCCGTATTCTGCAGGCGGCAGGGCGCCGGACGCTTGGAGCGCGGCCACGGCGGTCGTCAGGAGGTCGGTCAGGAGCGTGCGGATCAAGGCGAGAGTTTACCGGCCCTCCACAGCGGGGCTGCGGAGGCATGAAGGGGGACCGGGCCCAGGGCACTTTGCCAACCGACACGAACGGTCTGCCCCATCGGCCCCGTCCACACAGTGATCGAGGCGGGGAACGACCGCCGGGATCGCATTCGAAGGCTGTTTGGTCTAGAATGGACGTGCTCGCTTCGGTGTGCGCCCGTCGTGCATGCCGGGGCGATCTTAGAGGGTGGGGGTTTAGCAAATGGCGTTGCCGCGAGTTCCTTTGGATCAATATCTCCTTCAAAAGGAGTACGTCAAGCAAGAGCAGCTTGACGAGGCGAAGAAGGTCCAGACCCAGACCAAGAAGGATTTGGGTCGGGTTCTCGTCGAGTTGGGGTTTGTGGGCGAGCGCGAGATGCTGGAGGGCAAGGCCCAAGAGTTGGGCATTCCCTTCGTCGATCTCGATCGCCACAACGTCGAAAGCTCCGCGATCAACGTGGTCCCTGAGCGGATCGCCAAGAACCACAACGTCGTGCCCGTCAAGAAGGAGGGCCAGAACCTGTGGTTGGCGATGTCCAACACCAACAACATCACGGCGATGGACGACGTGCGCATGGTGTCCGGTTGCCGCGTGTACCCGGTGATGGCCGTGCCCGGGGCCATCGAGGACGCGTTGCGCAAGTATTACGGCGGATCGACGGACAACGGTGCCGCAACCCCGGTTGTCGCCCCCATGCCCGACGAGAACTTCAACTCGGACATCCGCAGCGCCATCGCCGGCGCCCAGGTTGCCCGGGGCCGGGACGAGGACGAGCTTGCGGACGCCGAAGCCGAGAAGATGGCGGATCAGGCGCCCATCATCCGGCTCGCAAACGCGCTGATCCAGCAGGGGATCGGCGACCGCGCCTCGGACATCCACGTCGAGCCCCAGCAGCGCGCCGTGCGCGTTCGGTACCGCGTGGACGGCGTGCTCATGGAGGCGATGACGATCCCCAAGAACCTTCAGGCGCCGCTCGTGAGCCGCCTCAAGATCATGGCGGACATGAACATCGCCGAGCGCCGCGTGCCTCAGGACGGCCGTATCGAGGTTCGCCACCAGACCAAGGAGTACGACATGCGCGTGTCGTCGATCCCCACCCCGTTCGGGGAGAAGATCGTCATGCGTATTCTCGACAAGTCGAGCGTCATGATCGGCCTCGGCAAGTTGGGCTTCTTGGAGGAGGCCCAGCTCAAGATCGAGGAGCTCACCGCGCAGCCGAACGGCATGTTCCTGTGTACGGGTCCGACGGGCTCGGGAAAGACCACCACGCAGTACTCGGTGATCAACAAGCTGAACACGGTCGGCGTGAACATCATCACGATCGAGGACCCGATCGAGTATC
>CAYJMZ010000065.1:0-11791 GCA_964370995.1 uncultured Fimbriimonadaceae bacterium
CCTTGATCCACACGGAGGTCTCGACGGTGGGCATGAGCCTCGTTTTACCCGCGCCATGAGCAAACCACCCCACGGCACCATGCGGGCGCTCGTCCTCGAACGTCCCGGTTCCCTGAGCCTGCAACAGGTGCCCATTCCCACCCCGGGGCCCGGGGAGCTGCTCGTGCGCGTGAGGGCGGCCACCACGTGCGGCACCGACCTCAAGGCCTACGTGCGCGGCCACCCGCAGATCCCCATGCCGGGCGTGTTCGGGCACGAGTACAGCGGGGTTGTGGCGGCAGCGGGAAGGGCGGCGAAGTTCAAGGAGGGCGACGCCGTGATGGGCGTGCACTCCGCGCCGTGCCAGGCGTGCTTCTGGTGCTTGCGCGGGCAGGAGAACCTGTGCGAGAGCATCATGGCCACCAAGGTGCTCGGCTCCTATGCCGAGTTTCTGCTGATTCCCGAGCGGATTGCCCGACTCAACGTGTTTCTCAAGCCGGACTCGCTGTCGTTCGAGCGCGCAAGCCTGCTGGAACCGCTCGCGTGCGTGGCGCAGGGTGTGGCGTTGATGCCCGACCCGGTTGGCGCGCGCGTGCTTGTGATCGGCCCGGGGGCAATCGGCCTGATGTTCGTGGCGGCGCTGCGGAATCTGGGGAGCGCGTCGGTCACCTTGGCTGGCCGCAATGCCGCGCGGCTGGAGGTCGGGCGCTCGCTGGGGGCGGACATCGCTTTGTGGCACTCTTTGGCCGCACCGGAGAACACGGAGTATGACGTGGTGATCGAGTGCACCGGCAGCGTCGAGGTGTGGGAGCGCGCGTCCTCTTACGCGCGTCGAGGTGGAACGGTCGTGCTCTTCGGAGGCTGCCCCCCCGGGACGAAGGCGACGTTCGACACGCGGCGGCTCCACTATGACCAGATCACAATTCTCAGCCCCTTCCATTTCGGAACCGACGCCGTGCGCACCGCGCGCAAGTGGCTACTCAACACCAAGATGCACCTCGAGCGTCTGCTCACCTCCGAGCGTCCCCTCGAGGACGGCCCCGATGTGTTCGAGGATCTCAAGGCGGGCCGTGGCGTAAAGTATGTGTTTAAGCCATGAAAGTGGCACTTTACGAAGGTGGTGGCGTGATCTCCATCGCAGACCGTCCCGAGCCGAACTGTCCTCTCGGCGGCCTGCTCGTGCGCACCGAGGCGTGCGGCCTGTGCTCGGGCGAGCTGATGCAGTGGTACATGGACGCGAAGGCACCCCACGTGTTGGGCCACGAGGTCGCGGGGACCGTGATTGAGAGTGGGGCCCCCCGGTTTCCGGTTGGCTCGAGGGTGTTCCCCCACCACCACGCGCCGTGCGGGACGTGCGAGGCGTGCGCGGCGGGACATCCCGTGCACTGCCCCACGTGGAGAGGGACGCGCTTGGATCCCGGCGGCATGGCGGAGCGGTTCGCGGTGGCGCACGAGAACCTTTCGGACACGTTGCTTGCCGACGACCTGCGGGCGGTGGACGCCGCGCTGATCGAGCCCCTTGCGTGTGTCGAGAAGAGCCTTCGGCGTGCGCGGGCGCGGGAGGGCGAGTCCGTAGCGGTGGTGGGCCTGGGCGCGATGGGCTTGATGCACGCGCTGCGCGTTCCGGGGGCGGTGGGCTACGACACGTCGCCCGCCCGCCGCGCGTGGGCGCAGGAGATCGGGTTGGACGCGCGCGGGCCCGAGGGCGCCGAGTGCGCCGAGGTGGTGGTGGTGTGCCCAGGCTCCGAGCAAGCGCTGGCCTTCGGGCTGTCGCTGGCCAAACCCGGGGCGCGCGTGGTGCTGTTTGCGCCCCTGCCTCCGGGGTCCGATCCCCAGGTCCCCTTGAACCGCCTTTACTTCCTGGACGTCGAACTTGTGAGCAGTTACTCGTGTGGCCCCGAGGACACGGCGCGCGCCATCGAATCGCTTCGTGCAGGTAAGGTCCGGGCCGAACAGGTTGTGAGCGACTTTATCGGAATGGATGCCCTGCCCGAGGCGTACCAACGGATGAAGGCCGGAGAAATCCTCAAGCCCATGGTGGTTTTTACATGATCGCAAAGTATGCGAACGGAGATTGGAGCGGCATCGAGCCGGAGCGTTACAAAGACGAGCCCGGAACGTGGGTCGGTGTGTCGCGACGCTCGCTGATCTCAAGTGCCGGCATGGGATTCGAGGTGCGCTGCTTCACGCTCGATCCGGGAGGCCACACGTCGTTTGAGAGGCACGCGCACGAGCACGCGGTGCTGGTGTTGAATGGCAATGGTCGCGTGCGGTTGGGCGAAGTCTGGACCGACCTCGCCTCCCACGACCTCGTGCACGTTCCGTCGGGCACGCCCCACCAGTTTCAAAACACGGGAGACACCCCGTTCGCCATCGTGTGCATCGTGGACGCCGAGCGGGACCGACCCGAGTTGCTCGACCCCGCCGGGGAGGCCTATGCGACGCGTTGACCTCGCTCTGTTGCTTGCGCTGTGCGTGTGGACGGGACCCGGAGTCGCGTCCGCCCAAGAGGCCCTGCCCGTCGTGCCGACCGAGCCTCAACAGCCGGCGGTGGACAAGAAGCACCAGGCCGATATCGATGCGGATATTGCCCTGGGCAAGAAGTACGCGGATCAGGTGCTCAAACAGGAGAAGGTCAGCAAGAACAAGGAGTACATCGACCGCGTCAACCGGGTGGGCATCACCCTGGCGCAGATCGCCCAAACGCACCAGGTCGCAGCCACCTGGGGCGACAAGCGGCTCAACGCCTTCCCCTACGTATTCACGGTGCTCGAGGGCGAGGACGTCAACGCGTTCTCGCTTCCGGGCGGCTACATCTTTGTGTACGAGGGGTTCATGAAGTACGTCGAGAGCGACGACGAGCTCGCGGGCGTGTTGGCCCACGAGATCTCGCACGCCTCGTTCCGCCACATGGCGACCCTGCAGAAGGAGGCGCAACGGCTTCAGACCGTGTCGCTTCCGCTACTGCTCCTCGCCCTCTTCAGCGGCGGACAGGCGGGCGGCGATGTGCTGACCCTCCAGCAGTTGGTGAGCATCGCGATGGGCAGCGGCTGGAGTCTCAAGGCCGAGCAATCCGCAGACTATGGCGGCTTTCAGTACATGCTGTTCAGCAAGTACAACCCCGTCGGGTTGCTCACGTTTATGGAGCGGCTGGAGCGCGACGAGCGCAGCAACCCCGCCCGAGCCGTGGATTGGGGCATCTACCGAACCCACCCGCCCAGCCGCGAGCGCGCCGAAGCGTTGACTCAGGAACTCAACGAGCACCAGATTCCGATCAGGCGAAGCGCGGTCACGGAGACGTTTCGTTGCCAGGTCGTTCCCGCCGAGGGCGCCGGAGTGGACGTGCTGTTTGGCGGGCGAAAGTTGCACACGTTCGGCGGCGATTCCGCGCTGCAACGAGCCGATACCGCTGCCGAAGCGCTCAACGCGTTCTTCGACCAAGTGCCGGAGCTCTTCGAGGTCCGCGCGCTCCCCGACGGCGTGATCGAGGGCCAAGGGCACTTCCTTTTCCGCGTGACCGCCGAAGACGCGGCCATCGCGGGCCTCACGACGACCGAACTTGCCGACCGCATCGAGGGTTCGATCAAACGCTCGCTGTACATGCTGGCGTATCGGGTTTGGGACGGCCGGTAGGGCGGGGTGGCGATGGTTACGGCCGCGCCAAACGCCGGAGCGCGGCCACACCGGCCTCCACCACGCGCTCGCCGGTGTCCGGGCCGTGGAACGAGAGCGTGGCTTCGTAGCCCCCGCGGGCGTAGTCGGCGGGTTCGAGGATGTAGCCGATCCACCCATCTACGTGGCTGACCACCAGCACGGTGGCGAAGCCCAGGCGTCGGCCGGCGTCGCGGATGCGGCGGCCGATCTGGCCCGTGGGCTCGCCGGGCACCCCGACCACGGCGAGTTTGCCCACACGGAACGCCCGGATCGCGGCTTGCGTGGGGGCGAACTTGGTGACCACCATCTGCGCCAAGACGTCGGGCACGCCGTAGGCCGAGCCGAACGTGGGGTGCGGCTTGACCGCGGCGAGCGCGATGGGCTGCTCGACCCACACCATGGGGTCGCCGGCTCGCCACACCGTACGACGGCCCAGCGCGAGATCCAAGCCCGCGAAGCGCCCCAGGAACGCCTCCATGCGGGCAGCGCCGGTGGGGCCGTCAGCAATGGGTGAAACGTCCCCAATCGCCCCCGGCAGCACCGCGACAGCGCGCAATTGGGAGCCGAGGTGCGAGGGCCAGTCGCCGTTGGTCGTTCGGCTGTCGGGACCGTACACCACGGCGTGCGCTGCGAAGTGGGCGATCCACGGGTCCCCCGTCCCGGGAAGCACGCATGTGAGCATGTCGTCGGGCACGCCGAATCTGCGGCGGGGCCGGTTGGCGGGCACGTGGCGCTCCCACACGTCCACTTCACCCACCGGCTGGGTGGCTGACGCAAGCGCCAGTCGCGCGGCTTGGGCGAGGCGCTCGGCGGTCCACTCGAGCTGGCTGCGCTTGTAGTTCGCGATGCCCGGGACCTTGAGCGTCATCCGGTCGTTGAGCATCTGGCTATCCGGGGCGCTGTGCGTGTGCGTCGCGGACAGAAACAGGTGCGTTCCCGCCGGGAGCCGCGCGGCCACCTCGCGCACCAGGCTGTCCGGCGTCGTGAGCATGTCCGACGCAACGACCACCACCGAGGTCGTTCCCTCGCGAAACGCCACCGCGCGCGCAAACAGCGGCTCGCCCCCGGGTTCAGCCAGGGCGTCCTTGCGCTCGGTATAGCCGCCGAGGGGCAAGGGGTCGGTCGGCGTGATGTCCACGCGGGCCGTTCCCACGCGCATCCCGGAAGCGCCGACCAGCACGCCCAGCAACATCGCAACCATGGGCATAGTATGAGGGTTGGGAGTTGGGGCAGTTGGGCCATCTGCTAGAATGGCGACACCGATGAGCTTCACCCTGCGGTTGTCGACAGACGTTCTGAGCGTTGAGGCTGGGGCGACGGTGCCGCTGACCATCACGGTCGCGAACCGAGCGGACGAGGCGGACCGTTACGAGCTCGAGCTCGAGGGTCTGGACCCCGAGTGGACGGCCGTCCCCGTGCCGTCGTTTGGGGTCGACGCCTTGGAGGAGCATGCCGAGAAGCTGTTCTTCAAACCGCCGCGCGTGAGTGAGAGCCTCGCGGGCGACTACCCGTTCCTGGTCAAGGTGCGATCGCTCAATTCGGGCGAGTCCCACACCGCCCAGGGCGTGCTGCAGATCAAACCCTACCAACACCTCAGCATGGAACTGTCGCCCAAGCGCGGCCAGGTGACCCCCTTCCGCCGCGAGTGCGACGTGCAGGCGGTGCTGATGAACCTCGGCAACACCGAGCACACGCTGCAGCTTTACGGCACGGACGTGGAGGACGGGTGCGCGTTCGAGTTCGAGCAGGAGCAGGTCACGCTGTCTCCGGGGCAACAGCGCGCGGTTGGAATCCTCGTGTCCGCGTCGTCCCACAAGTTGCTGGCCACCACGCAACTCCATGGCTACACGGTCAGCGCGCGCAGCGTGACGGCCCCGGCGGTCATGTGTTCCGCGCAGGCGCAGTTGGAGCAACGGCCGCTCATGTCGCCCCTGGGTGCGGTGGCGTTTGCGGCGATCGCGATTCTCGTGGCCCTGTGGGTGCTCCTTCTTCCCAAGGCGCCCTCGATGGACTCCCTGACGCTCGACAAGCCCATTCTGATCACGGGCGAATCCGTCACGATCCAATGGAGCGCCTCGAACGCCAAATACGTGCGCATTTCTGTCGGGGGCGCCGTAATCGTGGACCACGGCAGCCTCGTTGGCGAGCAGCAGTTCACGCCCACCACCGCCGGCACGGTGCTGGTCGAGGCCTCCGCCGTGCGCGACACGAAGCAGAGCAGCCCCGTTTCGGTGCAGTTGACCGTCAACGCGCCGGAGGTGGTTCCCGATCCTGTGATCGTGACGTTCCGCACGGCCGTGAAGGAGGTGAACCTTGGCGAGCCGTTCGTAATCGAGTACAAGTTGAGCCCGTCGGTGGTCAAGGCGTACCTCGCCCCGACAAATGAGGAGATGAACCTCCTCGTCGGCACGCGCGAGCTGATCGCCAACGTGCCGGGCGTGTGCGAGTACACCCTCGTGGCCGAGAACGCCAGTGGCAAGGCCGTACGCAAGACGCTGAAGATTTCCGTGGTGGACGCGAGCAACGCCAAGTTTGTGGTGTTCGATGCGGCCCCCAAGGTCGTGGACCCCGCGCTGGGCCGAGTGACGGTCTCGTGGCAGCTGACCAACGCCGTGCGCGCCGAACTCAGCTATGAAACCGAGAAGCGGGTCGTCGATGCCGCCAGTGGGCAGGTAGACGTGCTGATTTCGAAGGACACGACGTTCACGCTCACCGCCTACGACGCCGATGGGCGCACGACTACCCGTACGATCGCCGTCACCATCGCGCCGCCTCCCGACGATCTCGCCAGCCCGCCGGCGAGCCCGCCGAAGGTCGGGGGTGCGACGGGTGGTGGCCTCTAGGATGCCGAGGGCGCTTCTGTCCGTGACCGACAAGACCGGGCTCGTCGAGTTCGGCGCGGGGCTCGCCAGCCGTGGGTACGAGCTGGTTTCCACCGGCGGCACGGCCCGAGCCTTGCGTGACGCGGGCCTCGCGGTGGTGGACGTCGCGGAGGTCACCGGCTTTCCCGAGATGCTCGACGGGCGCGTGAAGACCCTCCACCCGCTCGTGCACGGGGGCCTGCTGGGCGACGTGCGCAACCCGGGGCACCAGGCCGCGATGCGCCAGGCGGGCATCGAGCCGATCGCGATCGCATGCGTGAACCTGTACGCGTTCGAGCGGACCGTGACCGGCGCCCACACTCTCGAGGAGGCCATCGAGTCCATCGACATCGGTGGGCCCGCGATGATCCGCGCCGCGGCAAAGAACCACGCAAACGTCGCGGTGGTCGTGGACCCCGACGACTACCGCGCGGTGCTCGCGGCCCTGGACGGGGGCGACCTGGCGTCGATGCGCCTCGCGCTTGCCGCCAAGGCGTTTCGCCACACGGCGTTCTACGATTCGATGATCGCCCGCTACCTGACGCACGCCGCGGGCGAGGCGCCGTTCACGGAAACCCTGGCCCTGGGCTGGCGTCGAACCCTCGCCCTGCGATACGGCGAGAACCCGCACCAGCGCGGCGCGCTCTATTTGGACCCCCTCGGCCAGCCCGGGGTGGCCCGTGCGCGCAAGCTGTGGGGCAAGGACCTCAGCTACAACAACGTGCTGGACGCCGACGCCGCGTGGGAACTCGTGGCCGACCTCCCGCAGGGCGCGTGCGCGATCATCAAGCACGGCAACCCGTGCGGGGCGGCGTTCGGAACCGACCCTGGCGACAGTTACCGGCTCGCGCGCGCCAGCGACCCCATCTCGGCGTTCGGGGGCATCGCCGCGTTCCACGGGCCTGTTGACGAGGCGACCGCGGGGGTGATGGCGGAGAAGGGCAACTTCCTCGAGGTCGTGCTGGCCACGGCGTTCACCGAGGGGGCGCTCGCAGTTTTCCGCGAGCGCGCCGGTTGGGGGCAGGACGTGCGATTGTTGGAGACCCCGTTGCCACCGCGGGAGCCCGGGCTCGCGGTGCGCGGCATCCGCGGCGGGGTGTTGGCTCAGGACGTGGACGAGGACCCGGGCGACCCGTGGCGCGTCGCGACCCGCCGAGCGCCCACCGACGCCGAGGAGCGCGCGATGCGGTTCCAGTGGGCCGTGCTGCCCCACGTGAAGTCCAACGCGATCGTGATCGGCATCGCCGACAGGATGCTGGGGGTTGGGGCGGGGCAGATGAACCGGGTGCAGTCCGTGAGGCTTGCGATCGAGCAGGCGGGCGAGGGCGCGAGGGGCGCAGTGCTCGCAAGCGATGCGTTCTTCCCGTTTCCCGACAGTATCGAAACCGCCGCAGCAGCCGGGATCACGGCTATCGTGCAGCCCGGCGGAAGCAAGAAGGACGTCGCGGTGGTCGCGGCGGCCGATGCGCACGGAATGGCCATGATGTTCACCGGCGTGCGTCATTTTCGCCATTGATGGAACTTTGTGCGCCGAAAGGAATGAGTCATGCCTCCGCAGCCCCGCTGTGGAGGCTCTCGTATCGGCTGGCTAGGTAAGCCCTCCACAGCGGGGCTGCGGGGGCATCTCCTTCCCGGACGCGGTCAACTGCCGCAGGAATAGTGATTCACTTCACTAGCGACTCAAAAGATTAACGGCACTTTGTGGGCCGCGAGGAAACTTTCTCGTTGTATGGTATCGTCAGATTCCTTGGAGGACTTGTTGTGAAGAACCAGAACGATCTGATCATCTCGATCGTGGCGGTGGTGCTCGCTCTCATCTTTGGTGGCGTGTTCATGGCCACGGCTCGCCAGCCGGTAAAGCCTGGGCCCCCTGAGACCGTGGTGGTGAGCGATGCCAAGATGCCCGAAGGGGCGGTCAAGTTCACGGATGCGCTCCCCGGCGCCAGTGCCACCGGCCAGAACACCGCGGGTGGCGGCGGTGGCGGCGGCGGCGGCAAGTTGGGTGCCGGCGGCGGCGCAGGCAGGATGGGCGGCGGCGGCGGCGGCGGTGGCGGCGGCTCCAACATGTCAGCGCTCTAGCCAACCGTTGTTCCGGTGCGCCCGTACGCTCAGCAGAAGGGTGTGCGGGCGCTTCGTTGCGTCTGGGGCCTCGGATCGTTCAAACTGTCGCCACGGGCCCTTCGCGCTCGGGAGTTCATCAAATGCCCACGCCGACCGTGCTCAACGTCGGATTCTACAACTTCGTGCTCACCGACAAGATCGTGGCCATGGTGAGCAGCGAGTCGGCACCGATGCGCCGGTTGGTGCAGGCGCTGCGCAAGACGGAGCATCTGATCGACGCGACCCAGGGCCGCAGAACCAAATGTGTGATCTTCACAACCGGCGACGCGGTGGTGCTCTCCGCGATCTCTCAGGAGACTCTGGCCAAGAGGCTGTCCACCGAGGAGCTCGTCGCGGATGAGGAATAGCGTCCAACGGCCCGCGTTCCTCAAGGGCCTCATGTCCCGATTCGGGCGCGACATCGGCATCGACCTGGGCACCGCAAACACCTTGGTGCACGTCGCGGGGCAGGGTGTGGTGTTGCGCGAGCCCAGCGTGGTGGCCATCAACAGGGACACCGGCGAGGTGTACGCGGTCGGCGAGGAGGCCAAGCGCATGCTCGGCCGCACCCCGGCGAACATCATCGCGATCCGCCCCCTCAAGGATGGTGTGATTGCCGACTACGACCACACCGAGAAGATGCTGAAGTATTTCATCGGCAAGGTCTCGCGCCGGATTCTGCTGCGGCAGACGGTCGTGGTGGGGATTCCAAGCGGGGTCACCGAGGTCGAGCGGCGCGCGGTGATCCAGGCGACGCGGCGCGCCGGGGCGACGCAAGCGTTCGTGATCGAAGAGCCCATGGCGGCCGCGATCGGAGCGGGCATGCCCATCGAGGAGCCGTTTGGGTCGATGATTGTGGACATCGGCGGCGGCACGACCGAGGTGGCCGTGATCTCGCTGGCGGGCATCGTGCATTCGCGTTCGATCCGTATCGCGGGAGATGAGATCGACGAGGCGATCGGCGCGTACATCCGCCGCGCGTACAACCTCTACGTGGGAGAACGGACCGCGGAGCAGGCCAAGCTCGACATCGGCAGCGCGTTCGCGCTCGAACAGGAGCTGAGCATGCAGGTCAAGGGGCGCGACCTCGTGACCGGCCTCCCGCGTAGCGCCGTGATCACGAGCGAAGAGGTGCGCATGGCGATCGCCGAGCCCCTGAATGCGATCGTCGAGGCCGTGAAGCTCACCCTGGAGGCCACCCCGCCCGAACTCGCGGCCGACGCGATGAACAGCGGCATCTTTCTCGCCGGCGGCGGCGCGCTGCTGCGGGGTATCGACCAATTGATCGCCCAAGAGACCGGCCTTCCCGTGCACATCGCCAACGATCCTCTCAGCTGCGTGGTCATCGGGACCGGCAAGGTCGTCGAGGCCATGCACGAGAACCCCGAGATCCGTCGCATGCTGGAGAAGTCATCAAAGACGTAAACACCCATCCCGGTCTCGATTGGCTCATTCTCGCGGTGCTTTGCGTCATCGGTGTGGTGCTCGGACGGACGCAGACGCAAGCGCGCGCCGAGAGCCGCCTCGATGGGGTGAGCCGCACCGTGCTGTCCGCGGTCCAGCCGACCACGCAGGTGATCGGACGCGGGATCGACGGCACGACCGACTTCGTAGCGGGAATTGTGAACGCCAGTGCGCTTGTGGAGCGCAATCGGGCGCTGGAGTCGCAGGTCCGAGCCGCCGCCCTCTACGACGAAACGGTGCGGGCGCTGCGCGGCGACATCGACTCCCTTCGGCGTGCGCTGAACCAGCCGCCGCTCATGGGGCGCATTCGGATCCCCGCCGCGGTGACGATGTACTTCCCCTACGAAAACCGCATAACGATCAACGTCGGCAAGAAGCAAGGGATCTGGTCCGGGCTGCCGGTTGTCACCACAGAGGGGCTGCTCGGGGTCGTGCAGGTCGTCGACGAGCAGATGTCCCACGTGTCGCTGCTCTCCTCGCCGACGTTGCGTGTGGGTGCGGTCACCGATCGCGATCCCGCGCCCGCGGGTTTGCTGCACGGCGCGACGGCAGACGTGCTGATCTTCGAGCTGCTCGACTCGAAGATCCCGGTGGCGATCAACGATCTGGTGATGACCTCCGGCTTCTCGGAGAACATCCCGCGGGGAATTCCGATCGGCAAGGTCGTGCGGGTTGAGGACGACGAGGCGTTTGGCACGCGCCGCGCGCAGGTGTATCCGCTGGCGCAGATCGGCAACGTCAGGCAGGTGTTCGTGCTGCGATGAACGGGCTCAAGGGCGTGCTCGTGGCTGCGATTTGCCTGTATGGGGCCGGATCCCTTCAGCCGCTTGCCCCCCGCCTGGCCCTGTGCGGGGTGCGGCCCGACTTCATGCTGATCGTCCTTGGGCCGCTTTGCTTGTTAGCGTCGCGCCGCGGGGGCACGCTGCTTGGATTTGCGGCGGGCGTCATCGCAGGCTCGCTGTCGGGGGCCAACATGGCGCACTACGTGATCAGCCGCACCGTCGGCGGGTTCTTCGTTTCGAGCGCGCGCTCCCTCGGACTTGCGGACAGCACGGCCACTGTGGCGTTTACCACCGTCGCGCTGACCCTCATCGCCCAGCTGGTGCTGATGTTCCTCGCTCCTCCGGCGAGAATCATGGGCTTCCTAGCGGATACAATGGGCTCTGCGGTTCTCAATGGAGTGCTTGCGATTCCCATCCATTTCCTCTTGTCCAAGGTCGTCGATCCCGTCAAGAATTAGCGCCGCATGGTGCAAAGCATGAGTACACATATCAATGTCTTGGAGATGGCCCGCGAGCAACTCGCGATCGCCGCTGGTTACCTCGATCTCGATGAAGGCTTGCACGCGGTCCTCAAGTATCCCAAGAGGCAGCTGATCGTCAATTTTCCAGTCGTGCTCGACAATGGGGAAGTCCAGGTGTTTCAGGGCTACCGCGTACAGCACAACGCCTCCCGAGGGCCCACGAAAGGCGGGATCCGCTACCACATCGACGTCGATCTCGACGAGACGACCGCGCTTGCCATGTGGATGACCTGGAAGTGCGCCGTCGCCAACATTCCGTACGGCGGGTCGAAGGGTTCGGTCAAGGTCGACACCAAGCAACTGTCGAAGCGGGAACTTGAGAAGCTCACGCGACGATACGTGACCGAGATCAGCCCGATCATTGGCGATCACGGCGACATTCCGGCGCCGGACATTGGCACGAACGCCCAGGTGATGGCGTGGATCATGG